>NZ_JAAHGU010000180.1:0-12657 GCF_010692685.1 Okeania sp. SIO2F5
ATTCATACAATGTTCCATACTCAACGTGATGATTCAAAATGGTAAACCCCAGAGCTACAAAGTAGAAATCTAGTTAACTTCCAACTAAGGGAGTTTTTGGCGATCGCTACTTTCATGCAACAAAGCCCTGTCAGTCCTTAAATTTTATTTATAACTGACCCGTCCGAACATGATATTAGAGCTGATTTATCACCATAAGTATTCAGCTTTTCAATATTTGTCGAACGCTTTAACTTTATGCTTTTTTTGCTTTATATAAGCCCTCGAAATATTTTGGAAAAATCTCCACAAAAACTTAAAGATTCTAAAAATAATCCCTAATTTTCATAATTTATGTTTATAATAAAGCCATAAAAATATCTCGCTAACTTTAAGATAAATAATAGGTAAGATAATGACTTGTCATACCGCTAAAACTACAACAACAATCTCAAAATCTAAAGCAACAAAAAGAGTTGCTTTAATTGGGATGCCAAATACTGGAAAATCAACATTTTTTAATCGAATTACTGGAGTTTCTGCTCATGTGGGAAACTGGCCTGGAGTAACAGTCGATCTCTTGCAAGCTAACGTCAAAATAAATGGTGAAACAACTGAATTTGTAGACCTACCAGGAATTTATAACTTTAACGGTTTTTCCGAAGATGAAAAAGTTGTTCAAACATTCCTAGAAAATTATGCCATTGACTTAGTATTAGTTATTATTAATGCTGCACAAATTGACCGTCAAATTCGACTGCCATTACAGATAAAAGCCTTGGGTTTACCAGCAGTTTTGATGCTGAATATGTCAGATGAAGCAAAACAATATGGAATTAAAATAGATACAGAGGAATTATCAAAACGATTAGAAATGCCAGTGTTTCTAATTAGTGCTAAATATGGCAAAGGCTATATGAATGCCTACATGGCAATTTCTGAAAAGTTAAAAAAGGTAGAAAACTCTGTCAAATTAAATAATCTCACATCTTGGATAGAAACACAGGAAGATATTTCTCTGAGTGATATAGATACAGTCTTAAATGGTGCTGTACTTATGCCTTCCCAAATGGCACAAAACTTCACAGCTCAAGTTGACAAAATACTCCTTCATCCTGTGTGGGGTTTACCCTTATTTTTCCTCGGAATGTTTCTAGTTTTTTGGGCAGTTTGGAACATCGGACTTCCCTCAATAGACCTGCTCGAAATAGTTGTTGAATGGGTACAGTCATCAATTGTTGAACCTCTAGCTCAACTTTTTCCAGAGATAGTTCAAGACTTTCTTATTAATGGAGTTTGGGCAGGGGTAACTACTGTTGCTTCTTTTGTGCCATTAATTATCGTATTTTTTATTATTATGGCAGTGCTAGAAGATAGTGGTTATCTATCACGTTCCGCTTATTTAATGGATGCATTTATGGCAAAATTAGGTTTAGATGGACGTAGTTTTGTACTGCATATAATGGGGTTTGGTTGTAATGTACCAGCATTAATGGGAACTAGGGTAATGCGATCGCCCGCTTTGCGACTATTAACCATGTTAATTATTCCTTTTGGTTTATGTTCGGCACGACTGCAAGTATTTGTATTTATTATTGCTGCAGTATTCCCGAATGGCAATGGGGCGATAGTTTTATTCTCTCTATATATCCTCAGTTTTCTGGTAGCTATTATCACCGCAGCATTATTTCAAGGGATATATAAAAATGAAGAACCTTTCATTCTAGAACTGACTCCTTATCGTTTCCCTACATTAAAACAAGTTTTACTGAGAAGTTGGGGAGAAGTCAGAGAATTTTTAGTCAGAGCATCTGGGTTTATTACTATTGGTTGTGTTGCAGTTTGGGTACTTACAAATTTACCACCCGGTGCAACAGGATTAGATACAATTGGTGGTAAAATTGGTCAATTTATGAGTCCAATTATGGACCCAATTGGGATTAATCCTTATTTAACATTATCCCTATTTTTTGGCTTTATTGCTAAAGAAATAGTAATTGGTTCTTTAGCTGTTATTTACAGTATGAGCGAACAGAATGTTAGTAGTAATATTGCTGAGACAGTTACTTTTATTCAAGGATACAGTTTCTGTATTTTTTGTTTACTTTATACCCCATGCTTATCTACTTTAGCAACTATAGTTAAAGAAGCAAAATCATGGAAATTTTCTTTACTTTCTTTAGTATTTCCATTAGTTTTAGCTTGGGTTTCTAGTTTTATTTTCTATCAAGGAGCTTTGGCTTTAGGCTTCTGAAATAAATGTTAGGTGAAAATTAGTTTATATAGCAATCCTAAATGATTTGTGAGATTTTTATAATAGTTAAGATTGAGGAAAAACCTTGAAAATTCTGACTCGGTCCTCCTGACTCCTAACTACCACAAAAATATTACTATTGAAATAGGATTGCTATAGCTCTATCTTACACTTTTTGGTAAATGCTATATACAGCAGTTTCCTACTTTGTGCAGTACATATATTTATTTTTAGGGAATAGGGATTAGGGAGTGGGGAACAGGCAAAAAATATTCACTCTTAAGCTGTACCAAATTAATCACCGAATCTGCTGTAAGTTGTGGGAGTAAGTTAAAAACCTACTCCTACTTTTGCTTTTGTATAATACCTAATACCAAATTGATAAATGTTTGTTATACCAAATTCACGCAAAGGCAGTTACATCTTAATTTGTGATTTCTTCTTAAAAGAAAAAATTATAAATTCCATAAATTCTAAAATTTCCACCTTTTTTCCTCTTTAATATTTATGTTTTTCTTTCTCTGTTCCCAGCTCCGGTGTTCCCAGTTAAGTGTGTCCTCACGCTTTGCAATATTTTATGAAATTGGTATTACAAATAGCTAGGCTATTTTTTAGGAGTCAACGGAATTCAAAAGTCATGTATTCAAAAGTTAAAAGTTGAGACTAAGGTATAGCACTACGCACAATTTAAAACTCAAAACTCAAAAGTAATCCCTGACTGAGTTTGGGCATTTATAAATGTCCTAACCTTTGCTTCGACTGCTATAAGCATTCAGCCGTCAGCTATTATATCAAATCCGCTTAAACAGTTATAGATTGGTTAAGTCTTTAAGAGTCAGCTAGGGGAACCATCAGATTGGCGACGTACAGGAGGAGAGAGAATCACAAAGATGAGCGTATTTATGACGATTAGAGAATTTTTTTATGTCCAATTCCCCCGGATTTGATATTAGTCATAGCGCGATTAATTTATTGTCAGCCAGAAGTGGAATTAGTATTGATAGTATTGAGGGAGAATTAAAAGTATAAATAAAATAGATAAAAAGCTCAATTCCTAATCTTAGCAGTTATTGCCGTCATACCTGAGAGCTGACCAACGAGCTAGTTGTTAACTCCGCATTCCGCAGGAAATGCTTACAAACTAAGATTGTATGAATTGAAAACTTTATTTAAGTAAATTGGTATCAACAATTAAATCTTTCTCTCTAAGTATAATGTAAATCCCTTGTTGATTCGCAAGGGGCAAATTTTGTTTTTTGTAGTTCTATGTTACATTTAGTATTAAAGCTTGAAATTATATTTTAGATATAATATAGTATTAAGATATTGGAGAAGATAATAACAATCAATTAATAAAAAGTAATGATAATGAATTTATCGGATTTAAAAACAGGGCAAATAGCAATAGTCGATCGAATTATCAGCAGTGACGATACAAGAAGAATTGTTCAGAGACTAGAAGAAAAGGGAGTAGTTTCTAATAAACCAGTGCAAGTCTTGCGGGAAGCCAAATCTTCTAGTTCCTTGCATATTAGAGTCGGTTCAAGCCAAGAAATAAATATCCAACCTGAGGAAGCCGAAATGATAATTGTGAAAACAGATATTTCAGCTAAAGATATGAACCCTGACAGTACAACAGAATTAACTGAACAAGTTAAAACAGCATCATTAGTTTCATTAACTACTATTATTCTAGTTGTTATTTCTGGATTTTATCGCATCCTGATTACTAGAGATATCCATCAAGGAAATCAAGCCAAAGTTGTAACTAATGTTGTTTACAACTCAAGTTCAACAAAGACAAAAAATCAAAGATTAGAGACAGTAGATAAAAGTCAAGTTCAACCAACAATGGTCGGAAGTATTGAGACAGTAAATAAGAAATCTGAATTTCCAGAGAAGGCTGGAAAAAAAAATAATCAAAATACCAACAACCATGTAAAAGCAACAACTAATTCTCCACCCCAAAATATAGAGCCAATAGCTAAAAAGATTACCAACAAAACAGAGTTATTAGAATTAAAACAAAAACTATACAATACTATTGATCAAACCTGGAAAACCCCCATAAATATAACTTCAATATACCTAGTTAAAGTAGATAAAAATGGGGCGATCGCTGCTTACGAACCGTTTAATCAAATAGCAACAGATAATCTGGAAAAAACACCTATACCCAGTCTAGTTAATTCTGACGCTACTACTCAAAAAGAATTACTCAAAACAGAGTGGGCTGAGTTTACAGTTTTATTTTATGATAATGGTATTTTAGAGGTGCAACCACAGTAATTTAACTTCCCTACTTTAGTTTCGCTGAACGTTTCATGTCTCGCAACTTTTTGTAGGAAAAGAGAAGGTATTTTGGCGTTGCTCAAATTTAATGGTAAGTAGCTGAAGGTAAAATTGAAAAACTTATGTTTTGCATTGATACTTAATCTAAAAATTATTACCGTTCAGCAACACCAAAAATCGAATATGGACATAAAATTAGACTATTTGTATGATTAGAAACAGTAGTTCTAATAACAGCTCAATAACTTATTGACGCTCTCACCGTTAAATCAAAAATTATAACGGGAGATTCTTGTCTCCCAGATTCGTAAGCTTGGTAACAAATCAAATAAATTGAGCTGTACCCCCGTCAGATCATCTCCACAAGCTTTCTTGCTCCGTCTTTACGCTGAGGAAATCTCAGCGCAGGCGGTACACTTTTCTCTAACCATGCTGGATTAATTTGCAAGCGCTCAATTAACTTACTACTTTGAAATTCATAAGATGCTGTCTGCGTGGGTTCCCCGCGCAATTTATACGCCCCGTCTCACCGTTAAATCAGCGCGATTATAACGGGAGTCCTCTTTCAAGATTTTTGATAGAATTACTTAACTATATTGCATAATTATCTAAAATAATAAATATGGATCAGTCAAAATGTATAGGCAAAGTCTATCTAGTAGGGGCAGGACCGGGAGACCCGGGACTACTGACACTCAAAGGCAAAGTGCTATTAGAACAAGCAGATGTCGTTATCTATGATGCTCTCGTCAGCTGTCCTATCCTTGCAATGATTAACCCCAATGCAGAAAAAATCAATGCAGGCAAACGTCGTGGTCGCCATTCCCTACCACAAACACAAACAACTCAACTGCTAATTCAAAAAGCTCAAACTCATGCAGTGGTAGTACGTTTGAAAGGAGGCGATCCCTTTGTTTTTGGTCGTGGTGGAGAAGAGATGGAAGACTTAATGCAAGCTGGAGTACCTGTAGAAGTTGTTCCCGGTGTTACTTCTGGTATCGCTGCACCTGCTTATGCAGGTATTCCTCTTACCCACAGAAATTATAGTTCCTCAGTTACCTTTGTCACAGGTCACGAAGCAACAGGTAAATATCGAGCAAATATAAACTGGCAAGCGATCGCCCAGGGTTCAGAAACCATTGTAATTTATATGGGAGTTCATAACTTACATAATATTATTACAGAACTTATGGTCGCCGGATGTTCGCCAGAAAAACCCATTGCTTTAATTCAGTGGGGAACTCGTCCCGACCAAAAAGAATTAATTGCTACTCTCGAAACTATTGTAGAACAAATTGAAGCAACTGGGTTTAAAGCACCAGCTATTGCAGTTATTGGTGATGTGGTTAATTTACATCAAATATTAGGTAGTTATCAGCATTATATCATGTGAGGAGTCAGAACTCAGAACTCAGGAGGGAGAAGTGGTGAAAAAAAGAATACAGCAGATTTTGGACTAATGAGGTACAAGGAGCTAATGGTCAAATTATTGTAGTGCGCGCATCTTGCCCGCTAGCTGTGTACCTCATAACATCGGGAAGTGCTGTATATAAGGAGAAGAAAGTCTTTTATCACCCTATTAAGCGGACATGATATTAGGCATTTCTAGAAAAAAGGGAACAGGGAACAGGGATAAATAATTGACAATTTCATAGAAAATAATTGCTTTGATTTTTGAAGATTTCTATTTATAGCAATGTGCGCTGGCATATTTACAAATTACAAGAGGTGTCCAAGAGCTAAAAGTCTTATATTATCGGTTTTTTATTCCCCCTGCTGCTTGTTGCCAGATGAGCTGTTGCCTGCGCACAGCGCTATATTTTAACGAAAGAAGTCAAATACCTAATGAATACATCTTCACTTTCACTCCCGAAAAATCATCTAGTAGCACTCATTCTTGCTGGTGGTAAAAGTTCTCGTATGGGTAAAGATAAAGCCTTAATTCCTTGGCAAAATATACCTATGCTAAAAAGAGTTTATCAAGTAGCGAGTGAATGTACAGAAAAAGTTTATATTATTACTCCTTGGCCAGAAAAGTATCAGAATATTTTACCTACAGAATGTAAATGGTTAACAGAGACTAAAACTGAAGGACCTTTAGTTGCTTTTACTCAAGGATTAGCTCAAATTAATAGTGATTGGATTTTACTACTGGGATGTGATTTACCTCTGTTGAACTTAGATATTATTCAAACTTGGGCAACTCAGTTAAACCAACTTTCCCCTGAAATTTTGGCTTTAGTTCCTAAAACATCTCAAGGGTGGGAACCATTATGTGGTTTCTATCGGCAACAGATAAAAGTTGAGTTACAAAAATATATTGACCAAGGCGATCGCTCCTTTCAAAGATTACTGACTCGAATACCAGTTCAACCATTATCTATTAATACTCAGATAGAAAAAATGTTATTTAACTGTAATACTCCCTCAGATTTACAGTAGTTTTAACCTCTAGAGTACGACACGCCGCTTCATTTACATAGAAAAATTTGGCATCATAACCCATTAAATAAATTGCATCCGCAGCTTTGTCTAAGGAAAAATGACTAAGCTTCAAAGCTTCCTCAACTTGTTTGCGTTTGGTAATATTATTAAGAGTTCCCGATGTTCCAGTTAAATTTCCCTCTGGATCGAAATTAGTTTGAACAAATGCTTCAATCCAACAAGACCCACCTTCTTTAGTAAGGTAGCGCGATTCTATATTTTCATTTTTACTATCTTGACCATCTATATAACTTTGAAACTTATTTAAGGTTTGGAGGCGATCGGATGGATGTATAAAATCTGAAAAGTTCTTTCCTAGACTTTCTTCTACTGTAAAACCTGTCATATTTTCCCAAGCTTTATTGAGAAATATCCATTTACCTGTAGCATCTGTTTGAAAAATTACTTCTGCAATATTATCAACTACATAGCGATATTTTTCCTCTTTTTCTAGCAGTGCAGTTTCTGTCTTTTCCCTTTCTACGATCTGCTGTTGTAAACCTAACAAATTTTCTTGAATTTGAGTAGCCATTTGATGCAAACCACTGTGGATAATGCCTATTTCATCATTACCTTGAGTACAATTATTTTCGTCTAATTTTCTTTTTGTCAGTGCTGTAGCAAGCTCAGTTAATTTTTGTAATGGAACACCCACCTGTCGCTGAAACAAAATCATTATTACAGTCACTAGCACTCCACTCATAGTCATAGAAATAGCTAAAGTTTTGACAGCATTTTCAGATAATTCTGTTCTAATTTCATTTACTAAAAAACCTAATCTTGCTTCTCCAAGATATTCACCATTATTAATAATTTTCGTGTATATTATTTTTTTCTTTCAGGTAATTAATAATATTGAGAATATTATTTTTTTTCAAGTTATGTATTTTAAGCTCCTTAGCGATCGTCGGGTTTTCTAGATCGATTTGAGCTTCGAGGATAATTCCTTGTCGATCTATGGCAGCGCTGTAAATAATATTGTCATCATAAACTGCACGTTTCATAAATATTTGTAAGGTGCTGAAATCTGACTTTACAATTGCTTACCCACTTATAGTACTTAAAAATTGGGCTTCATTTTCAGCTTTTTTTTCTAGTTTATCTAACTGCCATTTTAAGTTTTTTTCGGATTAGGACTATTTCTGCTACTAGGTTTATACTTATTAATAAAATACTTGTAATCACCAAATAGCGCAGAGCAATACGACTTTTCCACCAAGTATGTATATACTTTTGATTATTATCCATTTCTTATTTCCTATGTACTAAACTTATTTATATTTTAAGTGAATCAAAAGTTTAGTAACTCAAGTTTTTAATTGATTTTTTTTAGTTTTAGCTAGTAAGTGAATGATACTTTGGTACTGATTATTAATTATTAATGAGGATACAGTATTTTTTTTCCAGGACTTACGCAAATTTACTTTTAAACCACCATCTGTAGGGGTGCCATTCGGAGCTTTGCGGAGGGCAAATGGTATTCGCCCTCGCTATATGTAGAGTCTCTGCGTAAGTCCTGTTTTCATTTTCTATCTTTGTGATGGATTACCGCCGACTCAGAGTTACACCGCTGTTCCCTAAAATCAAAAACTTTTGTACCTTATCTATTTAAGATGCAGAAATGCTACATAGATTGGTAGCGCACTCCTATGAGGCAAAAGTGGGGAAAACATTGCCTAGTCTAAGATTCATCATCGGCATAAGTCCTAACCGCTCTGGCTATTGCTGTAATTAGCGTTTGCTGAAAAAGTCTTATGGGTGAGAGTAGGAGGACCGAGTCAGGAGGACTGAGTCAGGAGAAATGGGAATTACAGAGGATGTAGTTGGAAGAATTATCCTTTAATTTTTCTGCCCTTATCTGTACAAAATGTTAACTTTTTAAGCTTTCTTGACCGAAAAGCTGGCACTTTTTTTCAACCTAATAAGGCTGCAACCTTTATATGTCAATGTTTTGATAGTTAATTAGCAAGCCCTACTTAATAAATTTTTGGACTTATAGCACTACGCAAATAAGTTAGGACATTTCCTCTACTGCCTACTGCCTTTTCTTGTTCTAACCAAAACGTACTGCTATACCTGGAAAACCACCCTTGGCCAGAGAGAAAACCGAACTAGAGAAATAGCCTACACTAATAACTACAGTAAACAAAATAGCGATTCATTTTCTATGCCCCTATTAAGCGAAAGAACTTTAGAAGTTGGACAACAATTAGAAGGCTTTGAGGTAAAAGCCATTACCCCCCTCAAGCAACAGCAGATGGTGGCATATCAACTGGAGCATCTGAAAACTGGTGCCAAACTGCTACACCTCTACTCAGAAGATGCGGAAAATCTGTTTTCCATTAGTTTTCCTACTCCTCCGCCAAATAGTACAGGAATACCCCACATTCTAGAACATTCTGTTTTAGCAGGTTCAGAAAAATATCCTGTACGGGAACCATTTTTTGAAATGCTAAAAATGAGTCCGGCAACCTTCATCAATGCTATGACTGGCCCTGACTGTACTTATTATCCAGTCTCCAGCAAAGTCAAACAAGACCTATTCAACCTAGCAGAAGTATACTTTGATGCAGTATTTCATCCTCTGCTGACTGAAAACACATTCAAACGGGAAGGCCACCATCTAGCTCCTGCCGACCCAGAAAATCCTCAAGGCGAGCTAAAATTTACTGGAGTAGTCTATAATGAGATGAGTGGTGTATTTTCAGACCCCGAACAAAGGTTAGATAGTATTGCCAACCGGATTCTATTTCCTGACAACATTTATGGCCTTGAATACGGAGGCGACCCGAAAAATATTCCCGAACTAACTTACGAAGATTTCCGGGAGTTTCACGCCAACTATTATCATCCTAGCAATGCTTACTTTGTATTCTATGGGAATATTGCCACTCCAGAATATCTAAAATTTTTGGCTGAAAAGTTAGATGTTTTTGAACAACGGAAACCAAACATCAACATTACTCCTCAGTCTCAATGGAGCGAACCCCGTTTTCAAGAAGATTCTTATCCTATTAGTGCCGCAGACTCAGCAGAAGAGAAAACTTATATTATGCTCAAATGGTTGGTGGGAGATAGCACCAACTCTGATGAATGGGTTGCCTTGGATATTCTCAGTCGAATACTTTTGGGAAATGAAGGGGCACCATTAAAAAAGGCGATCGTTGAATCTCAAATAGGTCAAGACTTACTTAGGTCTGGAGTAGACTCTGTCGGTAAGGAAACTACTTTTCATATTGGTATTCAAGGTAGCGAACCAGACCGTGGTGAAGCATTCAGTCAGTTAATTATTAATACTCTCACAGAACTTGCAGAAACTGAACTTGAACCTAGTCTTGTGGAAGCAGCTTTCCAACAAGCAGCATACCAACATCAAGAAATTGCCAGTATGTATCCTTTGCGGATGTTGTTCCGGGTGATGCAAACTTGGATTTATGGTAACGATCCGTTAACATTTTTGCAGATCGGCGATCGCCTCGTTGAATGCAAACAACGTTATCTTGAAAACCCTAATTATTTCAACAACCTCATCCGCGAAAAGTTACTCAACAATCCCCACCGTTTAACTTTAATATTGAAGCCAGATCAAGAATGGCAATCTACTTATGACCAAGAAGTAGCAGCACAAGTGGAACAGGTACGTTCTCAACTGACTCCAGAAGAGCTAGAGCATATAGCTAACGAAGCAGAAGCACTAGAAGTAGAGTCAGGAACTCCCAACGATCCAGAAGCAGTAGCTAAACTGCCTCAACTACAGGTAAGCGACTTACCGCCAAAACCAGATGATATTCCTACTGATGTCGAACAGATTGATGGTGGAGTAACATTATTACGCAACCATGTGTTAGCAAATGGGGTAAACTATTTACAACTAGATTTCAGTCTGCGGGGATTGCCTGAAGATTTGTGGTTGTATGTACCTACTTATATAGATGCTTTGCGGAAGTTGGGTGCAGGGGATATGGATTACGAACATATTGCCCGACGCATTGCTTCTTATACAGGGGGAATTAATTTTAGAACTCAGTTGCGGACTCATGCTCAAGACCCTTATCGTCCTATACATGGATTTCGTGTTACTCTGAAAACTCTTGACGAACAACTACAGCAAGCATTAGATTTATTGCGAGATCTGATTTTTACAGTCAACCCTCGCGACACTGCCAGACTGCGAGATGTTGTTAATCAGTCTCTGGCTCAATGTAGTTCTGATTTGGTTTACAATGGTATCTACACAGCCATGTTGCGAGCTAGTGCTGGCATGACAGCAGAAGCTAAAATTAGCCAAGTTATTAACGGTTTGCCTCAATTAGAGTTGCTGAATAAAGTATGCGATCGCTTTGATGAGCATGGGGCAAATTTGATGGCGAAAATTGAAACTATCCGCGATTATGTTGCAAATCAGCCTATAACTGCTAGTTTCACTGGTTCTGACAATGGTTATGAGGTGGTGAAGAAAACCATCTCAGAGTGGAGTCAGCAGCAACAGCAACAACCAGGAGAGAATTTTGCTAATCCCTTCGATCCTATTTACAATATACGGGAAGGTTTGGCAGGCCCTGTGCAGGTTGCTTATTGCGTTCAGGCTTTACCTGCACCTCACTTCAGCCATCCAAAATCTCCATTGTTAGCATTGGGCGCTCATTTGTTGGGTTTGGGTTATCTATTCAGTGAAATTCGTTTGAAGGGTAATGCTTATGGTGCTGGATGCTCTTACAGTGGTTTAGGAAAGGTGATTTCTTTGTATTCTTACCGAGACCCTCATGTGAGTCGCACTCTTGAGGTGTTTGCTGGTTTGATAGATTACATCAAGGATTTAGATTGGACTCAGACTGATGTTGACCGAGCTATTATTGCTACCATTCAGGATGATTCTCCAGTGTTACGTCCAGAGATGTCTACAAGTTTAGCCTTAGAGCGTTATTTGATTGGTCAAACTACTGAAGTAAGAGAGGAACGTTATCAGCGATCGCTCAATGCTACGGTAGCGGATGTGAAGCAAACTTTGTTAGATGTGTTTACTTCAGGAATGGAACGCAGTAACATTTGTGTGATGTCTTCTCGCGCCAAATTAGAAGAAGCAAACGATCAAATGGAAGGAAACACATTGGAAATTTCTGACATTATGTGATTTCAGAATAGTTAGATAAAATTAGTTAATCAGTTAATCCGTTAATGGCTAATAGCTAATGGCTGAATAGGTTATTAGTTGTTAGCCATTAATTTTCAGCTCTTTTTCGTTTCTCGGTATATGTTATTAGGAGAAGGCAGAAGGAAAAATCTGGCTTTGTCTATGATGATTTTCATATTTTTAACGTAGTGATATCATGTCCGGTAGCATCGGTCTTGTATAGTAAATAGGCAACAGCTCATCTGGCAACAGCTCATCTGGCAAGAAAAAAACTTAAATTTCCGGGGTTGCACATTATGGAATGATATTGCCAAAAATTGGTTTAGATTTTGACTAAAAATAACCATTAATTAATCATTCTAGCAATTGATTAATCCACAATCCAATTCAATCAAAAATATCAAATCATTCGTCACTGTGCAACGCCAAATAATATGGTAGTCCTATATATATTGTATCCTTCATCACAACTGCCAATTGTCCGTTCGCTGGCAGGAGAAACAGTTGATCATTTTCT
>NZ_JAAHGU010000181.1:0-12608 GCF_010692685.1 Okeania sp. SIO2F5
TGAGAAGGGTGGGGATCATTAATACACCGAACCAACCGATGTATAAACGATTGTCTGTGCTGGTGATCCAGCTACAGAACTTTTCCCATACGTTGGCGTTTTCACGCTGTTGTAAGGTAGTTGTCATGCGTTTATAATTGCTATGTATTTTTCAAGGTTCTCGAAAGCGTTTTTGCTTTCTTGTTTACTATATTAATCATCTAATTTAGTTTTGTAAAGGGTTTTAAGAAAAGTCTTTTTGAATTTTATTATAAGTTAGACTTATGCTTTCTCCTTGAGACTCCTAGAGATGGGGAGATGAGGAGATAAAGACACCTAGAAACAAAAAAAAATCTATTGCACACAGAACTTACGCAAATTGACTGTTAAACCACCATCTGTATGTAGGGGCGAATGGTATTCGCCCTAGCCATAAGTAGAGTCTCTGCGTAAGTCCTGATTATATTGTAGTTAATCAGTGCAGCTTGATATTAGGCATTGCTGAGGGGCGGGATGAATATAAGTGGGGTGGGTATCCTGCCTGCCCAAAAATATCAGGAACGGGCAAGATGCCTATTCCACTTCCACAAAACTATTAAAATCATCCCGCATTTATGCAACGCCTGATATTAGACGTGCCACTCCACTACATTATTTATAGCATCACGCAAATAGGGCGCAGGCATTCCTCTATTCCCTACTCCCTACTCCCTTTTCACTCAAATTTATTGTCAAATGCCAAAGAACGTACTGCTATATCTTGAATTAACCTGGAGGCCACTGCATTTGACGACCTCCAAGAATATGAAGATGTAAATGAAAAACAGTTTGACCAGCTTCAGCTCCATTATTAATCACTACACGATAGCCATTTTCAAGTCCTGCTTGTTCAGCAACCCGCTTGGCCGTCAGCAATAAATGTCCCATCAAACTATGGTCTTCCGGTGAAGCATCAGCTAACTTGGGAATAGGCTTTTTCGGAATCACGAGGATATGAACGGGAGCTTGAGGATTAATATCTTTGAAGGCCAGGGCCATGTCATCCTCATAAACAATGTCCGCCGGAATCTCGCGCCGGATAATTTTACTGAAAAGAGTGTCTTGCTGGGTCATTTATCTATATTCAAACAACTTACTATATAAATTAAAGAATAAAGGAATATGTTAGCTAGAGTCTGGAGTGCATCAATAATTGGCATTGAGGCCGTCAAAGTGGGTGTGGAAGTCGATGTATCGGGGGGACTGCCAAAAATTGTCGTTGTGGGGTTGCCAGATGCAGCAGTTCAAGAATCAAAGGAAAGAGTCAAAGCTACTCTCAAAAATTGCGGTTATGCCTTCCCTATGCGGAAAATTCTGGTTAATCTCACCCCCGGAGATTTACGCAAGGAAGGCCCCAGTTTTGACTTACCTATTAGTATCGGAATTTTGGCTGCCTCGGAACAAGTGAATGCAGACTTACTCGGAGACCATCTATTTTTGGGAGAAGTTTCCCTTGATGGTACATTACGACCAGTAGCTGGAATTTTACCCATTGCTGCAGCAGCAGAAAAAATGGGAATTAGCGGGTTAGTTGTGCCTGCTGCTAATGCAAAGGAGGCGGCGGTAGTTAAGGGGTTATCGGTTTATGGATTTGACAATATATTTGATGTCACTGATTTTTTGAATAATCCCACTAACTTTTCTCCTGTAGAAGTAGATATTGCTGAGATTTTGGCAAAACAACAATTTTCTGGTTTAGATTTGAAAGAAGTTAAAGGACAAAATCATGCCCGTCGTGCTTTGGAAATAGCTGCTGCTGGGGGGCATAATTTGATTTTTGTCGGTCCTCCTGGCAGTGGGAAAACTATGTTGGCGCGACGTTTACCGGGAATTTTGCCTCCGTTGAATTTTGAGGAGGCGTTGGAAGTGACTCAAATTTATTCTGTGGCGGGGTTGTTGAAAGATAAGGGGAGTTTGGTGAGCGATCGCCCGTTTCGCAGTCCCCACCATTCTGCTTCTGGACCGTCTTTGGTGGGTGGAGGGAGTTTTCCACGACCGGGGGAAATTTCTTTATCTCACCGAGGGGTATTATTTTTGGATGAGTTAACGGAGTTTAACCGCAATGTTTTGGAATATTTGCGTCAACCGTTGGAAGATGGGGTGGTGACAATATCGCGCACCCGAATGTCGGTGGAATTTCCGGCTCAGTTTACTTTGGTTGCTAGTACAAACCCTTGTCCGTGCGGTTATTATGGAGATCCTATTCAACAATGTACTTGTTCGCCACGGCAACGGGAGCAATATTGGGGAAAACTTTCGGGTCCGTTGATGGATAGGATAGATTTGCAGGTGATAGTTAGTCGGTTGAAACCGGAGGAAATTACAAGGCAGGACACTGGGGAAGGGTCGGTTGATGTGAGGGAGAGGGTAAAATTAGCACGCGATCACGCTCGGTATCGGTTTCAGGATGAGGTTGGTTTAAGTTGTAATGCTCAGATGCAGAGTCGTCATTTTCGCAAGTGGTGTAAGTTGGATGATAGCAGTCGGGGTTTATTGGAAGGAGCGATCAGGAAATTGGGGTTGTCAGCGAGGGCGAGCGATCGCATCTTGAAGGTAGCCAGGACTATTGCTGACTTAGCGGGGGATGAGGAGTTGAAACCTGCTTATGTAGCTGAGGCAATTCAGTATCGGACAATTGATAGAATGCAGTAGCTTTGTAGGTTAGCTTGAGGAACATTAGCGGAGCTTATCCGGAGGATAAACCCAACAGATTAGGTTTTTGGTTTTTGTTCCCAGTTAACCCAACCTGTATTATATTCTTTACCCCCTACCTTACCCTATTATTGACATCCTCCCGACGTTGCGCTAAGGCCACAACGAGGGACTCCTAACCATAACGCTCTTAGGGTTTTCTTTTTCCTCTTACCTCCTCCGGAGGAGCTGCGCTAACAGAGAAGTTGCGCTAACATAGCACTTGTCTCCGAGGTCGAGCCTCTTTTCGGTCTAAAGGCGCGCTCCACAGTACGTCGCCAATCCGACGTCTGCCCTAGAAACTGCTAGCCTAGCAGACTTAATTTAATTACAATAGCACACGCTTTGGAAAAACCGCAACATTGATTGGTTTTTCTATAGGACACTTCCACCCTCAGGTGAGCGCGGGTATTCAACCAACGTTGAGATCAAGCTCTTATCTAATCTAAATCCGGATTTAGTATTTAGAAGGATTTGTTATTTTGATAAAAAATCGCATACATATAATTATATTTTTTGTCAAAATAACCTAATCTAAGGGAATTTCTAGTTAAGCTCAAAACCTGATAATACCAAATCCGGGTATAAAAGGAGGCTTTTCCTATTCACAAATCCTATGTATAGCAAAGGCTACAGCTTTTTAAAGTACCCTCTTGCTAAGGCGGATTTAGTATAACATCAGCCATGGTCTACATTTAGATAGATTATACTCTATTCGTAAAAGTCAAAAATAACCATAGTTGCACTTTGGTGAAGAGTAGTTATAATACGAAAGAGATAAATATGTTTCAAAAGAATTATGGGCAAATATTTAAATTAGGAGATGTACAGAAAAATTAATTAGGGAATAAAAAAATTAGAAGTTCGGTAATTCAATTGTTTTATTCAGATAATTCCTAAAACTTAACCTAACTTGAAATAAATAATCAATCCTTCTGAATAATAATTTCATCGCTAAAATTAAGAATAAAATACAGAAAAACTAACCAGCAAAAAAAATTAGAACAGATAATTTCACAATCAAAATCTGAAACCTAAGAAAAAAAGCTGGTAAGCCAGGGAATTAAAGATAACACTTAACTTATGGAAATACCATTTGACATAACTCTGCTGATCATCCTGACTGTAATCAGTGGTATAGCAGCCCAAGTTCTGGCAGCCTACCTGAAAGTACCTGCGATAGTCTTTTTACTACTATTTGGTATTCTAGTAGGCAAAGATGTTTTGGGAGTGGTACATCCAAACCTACTGGGTAATGGTTTAGAAGTGGTAGTATCCTTATTTGTAGCCCTCATTCTCTTTGAGGGGGGCTTGAATTTGGAACTTAGAGAATTAGGAAAAGTTTCCGGTAGTATCCGCAACTTAGTAACCATAGGTACACTGGTAACCTTAATTGGTGGTGGCATGGCCGCTCACTGGTTAGGTGAGTTTCCCTGGCCGATCGCATTCCTTTATGCCTCGTTAGTAGTAGTTACAGGGCCAACTGTGGTAGGGCCATTGCTCAAACAGGTTTCAGTAGACCGACAAGTAGCTACCTTGTTGGAAGGAGAAGGAGTTCTCATCGATCCTGTAGGAGCAATTCTGGCCGTATTGGTATTGAACATAGTTTTAAATGAAGGCGCTGACCCTTTAGGATTATTTAGAGACCTAGTTGTGCGCTTAGGAATGGGGACTATCATTGGTGCAACAGGAGGCTGGATTTTAGGATTTACCCTCAAAAGAGCAAAGTTTCTGTCTGAAGAATTAGCAAATCTGGTAGTTTTGGCGGCTCTATGGGGAATGTTTGGTCTAGCAGAACAAGTCCGTAGTGAATCAGGATTGATGACCACAGTCGTAGCAGGAATTTTCGTTGGGGCAGCCGAAATACCAGAGTTACGATTATTAAGGCGGTTTAAAGGACAACTAACAATGTTGGCCGTTTCAGTGTTGTTTATTTTACTAGCAGCAGACCTATCCTTAGCAAGTATTGTTGCTCTAGGTTGGGGAAGTGTATTTACCGTTTTGAGTTTGATGTTCCTGGTTCGCCCTCTCAACGTCTTAATTTGTACTTGGAGTAGCAAGCTTAATTGGCGACAAAAGATGTTTGTCAGTTGGGTTGCTCCTAGAGGAATAGTTTCGGCTTCAGTTTCTTCTTTGTTTGCTATCTTGTTAACTCAGAAAGGTATTAATGGTGGTGACTCTATTAAGGCTTTGGTGTTTTTGACAATTATGATGACGGTATTTAGTCAAGGGTTGACGGCAAGATTCGTGGCTCAATTTTTGGGAATTACTTCTAGTGCTGCTACTGGTGCTGTTATTGTGGGTTCCAATCCTCTGTCCCGATTGATTGGACGTATATTTAAGGATAGGGGTGAATCAGTGGTACTCATAGATACGGATGAGGAAGCTTGTCAGCAGGCAGAGAAGGAAGGTTTGCAAGTATACAAAAGTAGTGCCTTTGATACTAATGTCCTAGAAGAGGCTGGTTTAGAATCAGTGGGAACTTTCTTAGCAATGACTAAGAATGAAGAAGTAAATTTAGTTTTGGCTCAAAGAGCAGCAGAAGAATTTAAGCCACCAAGAGTATTAGCTATTTATCCAAAAAGTCCCCAGCATAAAAGTCAAAATGGTAAAGAGAAGGTTCAACAACCATTTGCTTTAGAGTTAAATATCAAAAGTTGGAATAAATATCTTTCTGACAGAGAAGTGAAATTAGGGGAAACAGTCCTTAAGCAATTGGGATTTGAGTTCCAAAAGACTCACCTTAAGGCACTTATTGGAGCAAGGGAGTTAATGCCACTTTTGATTGAAAGGCAAGGAAGTCTTCAAGTATTATCTGCCACAGAAAATTGGCAACCAGGCGATCGGATTATTTATTTGCTACATGACCCTAAACCTAAGCTTCTCAAACGACTATCTGGAGCTCAGCAATCAAATTTAACTATAGAAAAATATCCAACTGTTGAAGAAGTACCTATCCCTTCTTCGGTTCTCGAATCTGAACTCTGATAGAACGGAGGAGTCAGGAGTCAGGAGTCAGGAGTCAGGAGTCAGGAGGAAAAAAAAAGGAAAAGGAAGAGGAGAAGATAGTTTTTGATCGCTAATTAAACGGACATGATCAGGACTTACGCAAATTCACCTTGAAAACGTCATATGTAGGGACGCCATTCGGAGCTTTGCGGAACGCAAATGGCATTCGCCCTCACTCAATTTAGTGTCCGTGCGTAAGTCCTGATGATATAAGAAGTTAGTAGCACCTTCTAAAAATCTAGACAATCCTAGACACGCTCTTCATCGGTGACTAAGAGCGATTTTCCGGCTCACCTGTCCATAAGTCTACTGGCAAAGAAGGTTAATGTTCCGCTCAAACACATTGAGTTTAGGATTCCCTCTGGGGTTTTCGTCCTTATGAAAAGTCGAGTGCAAAACACTCCATAATTGTTACTAAAATCCTCTGGTCTTAGCAGACATATGCAATAATAACACAGATTAATGGCGTAAAAACATAGACCTTTTGTATATATTCCTTTTGTATATATTTGTCTAAGATAGTCTATGTTTTTAAGCTTTAGCAAACAACAGTAGTGCCTAATATTAAGGTCAATTGAAGTGAGTTGATATAACTAAATTTTCAAGTTAAAAATCAGGATGAGCTACTGTCTTAACTCTGAATGCCGAAAGCCATATAATCCTTCCGGTCATCGATTTTGTCACAGCTGCGGAGCTAAGTTACTTTTGGGCGATCGCTACCGTACTATTAAGCCTATTGGTCAAGGTGGCTTTGGCAAAACATTCCTTGCTGTAGATGAGTATAAACCTTCCCGACCCCGTTGTGTGATTAAACAATTTTTTCCTCAAAATAGTGCTAATGCGGAAAAAGCTGCTGAGTTGTTTGGTCGGGAAGCTATCAGACTTGATGAGTTGGGTCAACATCCTCAAATCCCAGAATTAATGGCTCATTTTCAACAAGGTGAGCAACAATATCTCATCCAAGAATTTATTGATGGGCAAAATTTAGAGCAGGAGTTAGTTGTTAATGGGACTTTTACTGAAAATCAGATTCAGGAGTTACTTTGGGATTTGTTGCCTGTGTTGGAATTTGTCCACGAACGGCAGGTAATTCATCGCGATATTAAGCCAGAAAATATTATTCGGCGAAACTCAATTACGCTTCCTGATGGTAGAGGGGAAATTAAAGGCCAGTTGGTGTTGGTGGATTTTGGAGCTAGCAAGGTAATTACAGAATCTTCTCTTGGGCAAACTGGAACGATGATTGGTAGTGCGGGATATGTTGCTCCGGAACAGTTGGCGGGAAAGGCGGTTCCTGCTAGTGACCTTTATAATTTGGGGGTTACTTGTATATATTTGTTGACTCAAGTAGCGCCTTTTGAGTTGTTTGATGTTGTTGAGGGTAAGTGGGTTTGGCGACAATATTTACAGTCTAATATTAGTAAAGAATTGGGGATAATTATTGATAAGCTTTTGGCTCCAAACATTAATCAAAGGTATCAGTCTGTAGAAGATGTTTTAAAAGAATTAGAGTCGGTAAAATATCAGAAAAGTTTTGCCTCTTCAAAATCTCAAGCAGGAGGTAATAATCCTTCTTTGTTAACAAAAATTCTTGGGGGAATTCCACAAGTTATTAAAGGTCGAATTATGCAAAAATTTGGGAAAACTGAGGCAGCGATCGCTTCTTATGACCTTGCTATTTCTATTCGACCAAATAATTATGATGCTTGGTATAAGAAGGCTGAGGTTTGTCATCAGTTGAAACGTTATGAAGAGGCAATTTTTTGTTATCAAAAAACTGTTAAATTGCAGCCTAATCATTGGCAAGCATGGCGAAGTTTGGGGGTGTTATTTTATCAATTGCAAAGATATGAAAAGGCTATGGAAAGTTATTTTAAGTCTTTGGATATTGAGGGGAGTCAACCGATGGTTTGGTTATGGTTGAGTTTGGCTATTAAGAAGTCTGGAGATGAGCAAAAAGCACAGATGTGTTTGGAGAAGGCGAGGGAATGTTTGCCGAAGAGTCCGGTGGAAAGGGCAGATATTTTGTGGCAAGCTTGGGAGAAATTGATTCGGTAAAGATTTTTGATATGGATATACGGAGGATTAGACTGAAGTGAAAAGCAGGAGAAATGCACATATTTTCAAGAGTTTACTAAAAAATTGGGTCTAATATGGAAAAGCTAAATCATTGAGAAAGGACAAATTATGAATAACTTTAATTTTTCACCCAGAACTTTTCCTTTTAAATTTGCCCTGGTTCGCTATGAAAAGGCTGTGGAAGATTTAGAGTCTTTAAATCGTTCTCAAGCTCCTCTATCTCCCGAACGCGCTTTAGAAATTTTATTTACTAGAGATGCTCTTCAAAATGTATTGAAAACTCAGCAGCAAGTTCCTGTAAATATTCTTTTGCAAGTAATGCAGCTAGATTTACGCTTGAAACAACAAGCTTACAGGATAACTCGAGTCCTGGACTTGCCCAAATAAAGCTTTTTTTACTAATACTCAGAACAGAATAAATTTATATAGTATTTGGTAATTAATATTGAAAATTTCTGTCAATTTCCCAATATTTCATCAACAGTAAAAGTTATAGCAATGTGCGCTGGCATATTTACACATTATTTTTTGTAAACCTTTTCCAGGCTGTACTGTGAGCTGAACATTGTAAATACCTGAGCGCTCATTGCCATACATCAGGCAAAGCTTGAATTGTCACAGTTTCACCCCTTTGAAAAGTCTGCACAATCTCATAACCAACAGAATAATAGATTCTCCTGTTTCAAAATGAGTTGTTTGTCTATCCTCAGTTAATGCAACAATATCTAATTCTTGTAATTGAGTCATTAATCATATCTCACTTACTAACAGGATAACAATTTGTTAATCAGGGAAAGTCTTCTCCTGTACAAATTATCCAAGCAACTAAAATCAGAGATTCTCCTATATTCAGTCTTGAGAAAGAACTTCATATTTGAGAAAGAACTTCATATTATAGTGTGTACCATATTCATTGAGTTTACGAATAAAAACTGATTCATTGATAACAGCTCTTTTAATAGCACTTTTCAAAATTTCTACATTTCCTAAGGTTATTCCTAGCTTTTGTTGAAAAAAGGTAGCTTGATTTTTCCATTTTTGATGATGAAAATTAAGACAATAGCTTTCAATTTTATTATCTAATTCCGCTTTAATCCCATTGGGAAGTTTCATAATTAAAAACTCTTTAATTAGAGCAATTTATCCTGCCATATACTCTACCCAAAACTAAAGCAGCATTCTGACCCCCAAACCCAAAACTCAAACATAAAACATTTTTCACCTGAGACTGACGAGCATACCTAACCAAGTCTAAGTCAAATTCTGCCTCATTTAATCCTACACAGGGAGGTAAAATCTGATGTTCCATCGCTATCAAACAAAATGCAGCACCCAATGCTCCAGATGCTCCCAATGTATGACCCGTCGCTCCCTTTGTCGAACTAACTGCCACTCCCTGGGGAAAAATTTGCTGAATTAAATTAGCTTCGTGGCGATCATTTAACTGAGTTGCCGTTCCGTGAGCATGAACATAGTCAATATCTTCAGCAGACAAACCACTTCTTTCCAAACATTGAGCGATCGCTAACATTGCACTTTTTCCACTCAAATCTGGCGCATTACCATAAGTAGCATCATTTGTCAAACCAAAACCCCGAATTTCACCATAAATTTTAGCCGCTCTTTGCCGTGCAAATTCAGCCGACTCCAATACCAAAACAGCAGCTCCTTCCCCCAAAACTAACCCCTCCCGACTGCGGTCAAAAGGATAAGCACCTGTTTGAGCCAAAGCTCCCATTTTTCTAAATCCTGCTATACTCAGAGGTGTAATAGGAGATTCCACAGCACCCGCAATTACCTGTTGACATTGACCAGTTTCAATTAACTCTACGGCACGAGCGATCGCCCATATTCCCGTCGCACAAGCAGCCATTGGAGCAAGAACAGCGCCCTTTGTACCTATCTGACTCGCAGCAAAAATAGCAGGTTGATGGGGCAACAAATTAATAAATGAAGTGTCATCTTTTTCCAGATCGTTTTGCTGACCATCTCCAATAAGCTGCTTTTTTGCCAACTTTTCCAGCATTCCTTGATAGCCACGACTAGAACCGATGACTACACCACATTCATGTAGGGGCAGTGTTAAACCTGAAGATTTAACAGCAGTTTCTACGACTTCCTTAGTTAACTGAGTTAAATTAACAGGTTGAAAATTTATTAAACCCAAAGGTAGGGGAGGTAATTCTGCAAAAGGTTGATGTAACTTAATAGCAGACTTACCCTCCAAAAGTTTTTTCCAACTTTGATGGAGGTTCCCCAAAGCAGAAGTGAGACCGATACCCGTAACTACAACTTCCACAGTTAAGTTAAGATTCGTTGCTATTAGGTATGGTTAAATTTTCCAGACCTTCAACAACTTTCGCTGACTCAATGCGATCGCCAGCTTCAATATTATCGACAACTTCTTTCATCCCTTGTGTAACATAACCAAATACTGCATAGCTACCATTCAAAAATGGCAGGTCAGTTAAAGTAAAATAAAATTGGGATGAAGCAGAGTCAGGAAATTGAGAGCGAGCCATTGCTACAGCACCTCTTGTATGAGGCAAAACAGGTGACTCCGCAACACCAACTTCTTCTAAAGTGTTACTGTAAACTGGTTCTGAAGCATCTTGAGGTTTAATTTCCAGAGGAATGTAACGTTCGCTAGAGGTTGTGGGGTCTATAAAACCTCCTGTACCTAAATTATTTAAGGGGATATTGAAGTCTTTACTTTGAGGGTCGCCACCCTGAACCACAAAAGGTTGAGGTTTGCGCACTACTCGGTGAAATACTAACCCATCATAAACTCCTTTTTGAACTAAATCAATAAAGTTACCTGCTGTAATAGGTGCGTTAATGCCGTCTACTTCTATGGTAATAGGAGAGGAATTTACAGTCATTACTACTGTTGCTTTACCGTTTAGCTGAGGTAAACTGTTGTACTTAGCATCTAATGTTGTTTGACTTGATGGGGTCGAAACTTCTGTATTAGGAACAGAGGTGGCAGTACATCCTGTCACCAACAAAGTTACTACTATAATTAATGACAATAACCACTGGCTGATTTTTTTTTGCATTTTCACTCACAATTCAATGTTGATTTTTTGAGACTCTCATCGTTATAGCGCTGCGCGCAGGCAATAGGCAATAGGGGGAATAAATTGCCGATAATATAAGATTTTAGCTATTGGGCAATTCCTGCAATTTGTACATAAGCCAGCGCACATTGCTATAAATTAAAAACTATAATGGGAGATTCTTGTTTGACTGACGTAACGCTACGCATTTCATGTGGATATTTTTAAATGTTCAAACTTAGTCAGGGATTACTTCTAACTTCTAACTTCTGACTTCTGAACTTCTACTATCACCCCTCCAAGCAGACATTTTTAAATGTTCAAACTCAGTCAGGGATTACTTCTAATTTCTAACTTCTGACTTCTACTAAAGCCCTTCTAAAGGAACTTGAAGAAACTTAGCCAGTTGAGCCGCTTCATTTTCTAATTTTGACAAGGCCAATGGTTGACCGACACGGGTAAGAGGAATTTGCCTACTGTCTTTGAGACGAAGATATATAGCTCTACGGGGATTGAGACCTTCTTTAATATCTACCTTAATAGATTGCACATTTTCAGTAGGACAACTAAATTCTACTTTACGATTCTTACCAGGAAATCCCCAGCGAAAAATCATCACCTGGCCTTTTTCTTGGTTATACTCATTGTAGCCACCACCAATGTCCCAAATAATAGTTAACCACAAAAAAAGTCCATACAGTGTACCAAGCACACCATAAAATCCCATAGCTATTCCCTGGGGTAAAAAATTAAGTTGGCTAGGGTCGGCAACAAATAACAGATTAACTTTGAGATAACTAGATATCCCTGATAAGAGGAAACCAATACCTCCCATACTGACAATTACAGCCCAGAAGTAATTACTGAGACGACGAGACCCTATAATTTCCTTGCGCAGTAAGCGATCACCTATCAAAGTTTGAGTAGTCATAAACTTTCTATATTTACATACCATTCTCAATTTTAAAATTTTTTAGACCCAAAATAAATACAGAACCCTTATAGGACCTATTTAAAAATATAGGAGGAGTGTGGGGAGAGTCATTTGAGTTATCAGTTATCAGTACCTCTTGCAATAATGAGGCTTTACATCATCAGCTACGGTTTTTATACTACTTTTAATGTTACAATTTGACGTGCGGAATGTGGGTTTAATTGTGCAGATTTCCCTATCTCGCCATCTCCCCATCTCCCCATCATGTAGCGTTACTGCGTCAGTCCTGTTACATTTCCTCTAGATATTCACCCTTAGATTTACATATGAAAGATAAAGCGTGGATATGTGATGATAAAATAATTTTTACGTGGGCTAATATTCCACAAGGGTTCTATGCCATTTATTAAAATCTAAAGAAAATCTTAAATAAGTTTAAGGTATTGGGAAAGATAATTGCAAAATTTCTTAAATATATATATACTTATGTTAACTTGCTTAAGAAAGCAAACTTTTTAACAAAAACAGCGGGAAGTCCCGCGCTCTCCTGAAGGGGAACATAGAAAAAACAGGGGGAGGACATCACCTCTGTATAAATTGCAACTCCCCGTGCGGGTTGAAGAATTCCGTGTTGTCGCTCAAGGGCAACGTCGGGAGTATGTCAATAAAAGCAAGAGGATATAAAAGTAGTATGACTGTAGCAGTCGGACGCCCGCAGAGTCAAAGAGGACCATTTGATGTCCTGGATGACTGGCTGAAACGCGATCGCTTCGTATTTGTAGGCTGGTCTGGTATACTCTTGTTCCCATGTGCATTCC
>NZ_JAAHGU010000182.1:0-12532 GCF_010692685.1 Okeania sp. SIO2F5
ACGCATCCTTAAAACTTTAACCTTTAGCGATCGCCTAATTTATGAAAAATACAGCTCATACAGTTACTTTTATGTTACATTATCAATATTTATGTAATATGTAAAGATGCCAGCGCTCATTGCTATATATGATAAGTATTCAACCGGATTTGATATTAGACATCTTCATAAAAGAGGGAGTGGGGAGTAGGGAGTAAGGAGTAGGGGGAAAGAATTGATAATTTCTGTGCGATAATTGATTTTATTTTTTAGGCGTTGGAGATGTCTATTAGCCTACCCGCGACAATAACACCATAGAATATTTTTTCTACTTGATCAATTAAAAAGTAGCCTGCTTATGGGTGAGGGGAAGAGACCCAATTTTTTGGTAAAGTTCTAGCCTGAATTTTTCATCATTAGTATTTTCAAACCAGAACGAGGATGTAAACTGGGAATAGAACTAAGGGATAAATCTTGATTTGGCTCTAATTTCCACTGATAATTACGCAATAGTAGAGAAGTAAAAATCTTCATTTCCATTTGAGCAAAAGCATAACCCAAACAAAATCTGGAACCTCCACCAAAACCAACTAAGCTATAATCCATCTTCTTATTTTCAGCTCTTTCTGGATGAAAACGCTCTGGATCGAATTCGGAAGGATTAGTATAAACTCTTCGATCTCGGTGAGTTTTTTCAATGCGATATAATACCTGCCAACCTTGGGGCACATAGTAACCATTGTAGGTAAAAGGTTTAACCACTCCTCGAAAACCTCCAGCGACAGGAGGATATAGTCTTTCTACTTCTTTAAGGACTTGCTCTAAATAAGGCATTTGTTTGAGTTGCTCATTACTCAACTGTCCCTGCGGTTTTAATTTTTCTTGCTCGGCTTTTGTTTGTGCCAAAATATCAGGATGTTGTGCTAATGCCATACATAATGAGGTCAGCATTGATGTTGTGGTTTCATGTCCAGCAAATAGCATTAGTAATGCCTGTACTTTAATTTCTTCCAGACTGAGACTGTTTCCTTCTTCATCTCTAGTTTCGATTAATAAACTTAGTGCATCTTGAGTCGGATTTTTTTCTCTTTCTCTGATTTCTTCTTCTATATGATTCAGTAAAAAATCCCTCGCCTTTAACGCTAAGGTATAAGTAGTAAAAGGTAGCCTAATGGGTAGAGCAAATAAACCTGCGGTTAGTTCACTAAATTTTCGAGACAAAAGTGCAGTTTTTGTTCCTGGTTTACTACCTAAAAGCAATATACTTGCAACTTCAAAGGTCATCTGTTTCATTTCTGGTAGTAAAGTCAGATGTTTCATCTCAGACCATTTCACCAAATAACGATTGATAGTATCAACCATAGTGGCAAAGTAATTCCTTAAAGCTTGTCCATGAAAAGCAGGCATTAATAATCGACGGTTTCTTTGATGTTCTTCCCCTTCTTGCAAGAAAAGAGACCTGCCTAAAAGTTCGTGAAAATTTTTCGGCCAACCGTCACGCCAAGAAAAATGGTCAAAATGAGTCTGGAGAATAAAACGGTTTGCTTCAGGGCCGATCATTACAATTGTAGGACGACCTAATATATGAGTTTTGAAGATAGTACCGTATTTTTGTTCTCGTTGATCGGCGAAATTACGATCTCTTAGAAAATCAATGGTTTCACCAATTAATGGCAGTCCAAAACTACCAGGGGGTAAAGGATGAGTATTTTCTTCTGTCTTCTTAATAGTTGGCATTTTGATACTTTCCTGTCTAATTTTATTGGCAGTTTACCATTGCGAGAAGAACAACACAGACGAGATAGGACATTTGAACAAAAACCTACGATTTAATTCTGCATTGATTGTCTGACTCGATTAATCCAGCCTTGACTTCGTTTCAACACTTCAGAATAGGGAAGTTCACTCTCCATTATCAACTCCATTGGCAGAGGATTTGTCAGCAATGGAAACCAAGGTCTTAGCTTCTTACCAATGGTCAGCCGGAAAATGAATTCTAACATCATAGGTTTTGAGCGGGGAAAACTATAATTTGACAGCTCTCGCAAGGCATGAATATCTGATAGTCGCTCGGCTGTAAAAGCTGGAAGCGCTTCTTCCCATTTATCCTCGTACCGATCTAAACATTGAGCAAATACCTGCACGTCTTGTAGTGAAGCATTACATCCTTGTCCAATAGATGGAGAAACTGCATGGACAGCATCTCCAACAAGCAAAATGCGATCGCCAACGTGCATCCGGTCACACTTCACCGTCATAATTTTCGATACAGGTCGTTGCCGGAGGACAGCAGCATCTTCTAACCGCATTAAAGGTTTGAGAAATGGAATGTTCTCTTGAAAATAGGCTAAAACTGCTTCATCAGTAGTGCAATTTTCCAGGGGATTATTATCTGGGGGAAAGATCAGCGTTCCATAAAGCCAGTCGTCAGGTTTAGGAGCCATAACCAATCGAATTCCTTTGCCCAAAGTTGAGGTGTGAAGGTAGTTTCCTGCCAGCTTTACTGTTTGATCAGGCGCAATTCTAGGAACGTGCAATGATTTGTATACATCTGGGATAAAATCCTGTTGACATTGGATATCCGATCTAGCACTCAATACCTCCCGTACCTGAGAACCCACCCCATCTGCTCCCACCAGACGGTCATATTTAGTAGTAAACCTTTCTCCATTGTTGGACTGGAGGATCGCCTCCTGACTTTCTAGATTAATGCCAACGCAGGAACAATCAAATTTGACCTTCACCAAATCCCTACTATGCTTCTCTAGCAGATGTTCCAATAGCACCAAATTAAGTTGATTGCGGTCAATAAGTAGTGTAGGCATCTTCCGGTTAATCCGACGAGGTTTGCCCTGCTTGCGATGAATTAAAACTCCTTGAGACCAAACTCCTTTTTTTGCTAAAGCTACTTTCAACCCAAGAATCTGATCGATAGCATTTAAGCCCCGTGACTGTAGAGCAATTGGGAAGGTACGCTGATTTGATTGTTCTGCCAATCGAGGATCGAGCCGACGCTCATAAATCTCAACCTGGTAATCTCTTCGACTGAGTAGATAGTGGGCTAGCAATAATCCTACTGGGCCAGCTCCAATAATTATAATCTTCTGCATTTACAAGTTTCCTTTTAGCCAGACTACACCGAAAAACTTTGTGTTATTCACACGTCGGTAGTTTTGTTGAAGTATTCTATTTGTTTACTGATTCAGTATCTTTAAATTAGTAAAGATGTTCCAATTCCCGATTATTCATAGCTCAATTTATCAACGCCTAATAATAACAATTTTTTAGGGACATTTCGTAGAAAATCCCTATTTACTTCCTTGTTGGCAAGCGCTCTGTAACTATAGAATACCTGCAAATTGAGGCTATAAATAATTGCATTAAACCTTTTCGCGATTTGCTTTTTTCTTTCCCCATTACCAATTACTAATTACGGAAAAATTGTGGTTTAAAGCCTCCCCTTTTAAGGGGATGAAAAAGCGGTCGATCTTCGCAGCTTCCCGAAGGGTGGGATGGCGAGGTTTCCTCGCCATATCCAATCGATCAAGAGAATATTCAATTCAGTATTTTCAAGCCTCCGGCTTTAGTGGTCGTCACTGATAACTGATAACTGAAATGACCATTATCCATCAGTAATTTTCTGCATTTTATTCTTAGATAACTGGCGACTCACAGAAGAAACTGCCCTCACAGGAATCTCTGTTAATTGAGCTAAAATCAAATTCCAGAGATAGCCATATTGAGGATTATTTTTCAGTAACAAAAGTTCGGCAAATACATAAAATCTTTTAGTTCTTTTGTATTCAGGAGGATTATCTTCAATCCTAATTTGTTCTGGTTTAGGCAATTTATGACCGATAATTTTTCCTTGCTCATAATACTTTGCTTGAATAGATAGCCCTAATAATCTATCCAGACACCAAAAAGGAAAATATTTAAACGGTCCTGACAAAATCATCGCATTTCTAATATCTGCTAAAGTTGCTTGTACTATTTCATTTTTCCATACTTTTTTATCAAAGTTTTCTGTATGCCATCCTTGATGATCTTTTCTTTTCCCTAAAAGGCACAAGGGATTGAATTTATTATGCAAAGGAGCTATGGGTATTTCTACCATATAATTTGGTTGATTTTGTAAGTTTTGGTCTCCCGTCCTTACACCACAAGTATTCATTTCATCAATATTAAATATTGGTTCCCATGGAGATTTTAAACTAGCCTCATCACCGTATTTTACATCTTTTCTATTAAGTCTTAAAACCCAATTATCAGGATATTTAGTAAAATATTGTCTGGTTATTTCTGCAATATCTGGATGCAAAAGCTCATCACAATTGACTGTTAAAATATATTTCCCTGAAGCGTTTGTTAACCCAGTCATTCTTTGAATTATTTCTCCGCGAAATGAACTATTTATTTGTTGCATTCGGGGGTCGCTAATTGGCAGTTTTTCCATTCCTGGAGGGTGGGCTAAAATTAACTCTACATCTCCATTGATTTTTAAAAGGGTTTCGATCCAATATTCAGGAAGACCTTCTCTTGTGGGTACTACAATTGATAATATTGGCTGAGTCATTTTTATGTATATTAGCTAAGTTTTAGCTACATTGTATCAAATTTTTTTATCGTCAGCCAATAATTTAATTTTGGGGTAATTTTACAGAAATTTTATAGCAAATATTGAAGAAGGAAGAAGAAAAAAGTGGATGGGGCAACTTTTAAGCATTCCCTCCGCGTCTACAAATCCTAACCAAATTGTAGAAACTCTGTAGACGGTAGGATATTAAACCAATAAAGAAAAAGATAAATAGAACTTTATCTAAATTATATTTAAAGTCTCGAACGCCATTTTTCTAATCCTAAATCAATGGGTGCATCTCAATTTTGAATAAAGCCAAAAATTTATCGCTTTTAGGCAACAGGCAACAGGTAACAGGGAATAGGGAATATATAGGAAAAAAGTATTTTTGCAAATGTGAGATGCACCCAAATCAATTAATGAGTCTAGAGATTTATAACAATCTAAAATTTATGTTTTTAATTCTTCTCCTATTCTTGCTTCCCATAGTTTTTTATAATGTTTAAATAGCTCCATATCTTCACAGGTGAGAGGTTTTGGTTTTTTGGGATATTTCATAATTCTAAGAACTGCTTTAATATATTTTTCCCTCATATTTTTGCTTATCGGTAACGAAAAGTAGTATATACGATTACCAATATCAATAGAAAACTGAGAATAATTACCTCCTATTTCAATTGCTTCTATTAATTTTTGCATACTTCTTTTATGCCGATTTATTTCTGTTCCTACTCCACTGGATACATAACCCTCAATCAAAGCTTTATCTTGCCAATCTGTCCAAATTCTAGATCTGCCAATTCTCGAACTTTCACCTCCTTTATATGGTATCCAGAGAAATATTATTAATTCGCCTTTATCCAGGAAAAATTCAGCACAAAATTTACTACTTTTCCCACTACCAATTCCATATTTAATACTCCCAGCAGAAGAAAATTCTTGCATCCTACTGTCAAACTTCAGAATTTTCTGTCAAACTCTCAATACCTCCTCCTGCTGTTGAACATCTAAATTATTTACAACTTTCAAAAGTACTGTGGGTGGGGTAGGTAAATCTAAATCATTTTCTAGTTCCTGATAGGGAATAATTGCCTTTGAAATCTCCCCATTATCAATATCTTTCAAACAAAAATAAAAGTTATTCCCATCTGAAATAACAGAAAACTCTAAAAACTGAAAATCAAGAGTGTGATATTTTCGATCTGTAAAATTATCCCGATGAAAACTAGGAGTAATTGCCACTAATCTCACAGGTTGCCGATAATCAACTTTGTCACTAAAAGGTTTCTCATCTAACAAAGCATCATAATAACGAGTCAACTGTTGAACAATTCCCCTATCCTCAACATTTTTTAACTCCAACACCACTAATTTTTCCTGACTATCAATAGCTAAAATATCGCACCTTTGAATATTAACGATATATTGTCTGTCTAAGACCTTCAAACCTAGTAAAATTTCTAAGTTTTCATCAAGAAAATCTTCTAAAATCTCTTCACTGACAAATTCCCACCCAGAACCATTCTTGATTAAATATGCGTTACTGAACATATATAATTGAATCTAAATTTTTGATACAATTTTAGACTTGTTTAGAAACAGCAACAGTGATATTAATCTCTGTTTGTAACCGATGCAATTCTACTTTTTTATGGTTAGCATCTCATTTTTTATTTAATATAGATTTTGTGACATAATTATGCTGAATGTATAGCTGTAAAATCAATTTTTATCACATTCTCGATTCTGCCATTAATTTAGGCCAAACTACCAGGAAAAATCCCATCCAAGTTAATGTAGGAATAGAGATAATAACTGTTAACCAAACAATTTTAAACACTAACCAACTACTACTAATAATAGTGATTCCTGTCATAAGTATTGACCAAGGTTGACACCACCAAGGTTTGTAATTCCAAGGGTTAAACTTTTCTTGTTCAATTGAATTTTTCATAAATAATAAACGAAGAATAAGGAATACAAAAAGTGAAATAAACTTGCCGAAAGTAACAAAGTAACAAGGAGAAAGTTTTTTTATTAGTAATGAACCAAATTTGATGTTAATTAGAATTTAAACGTTTGGTAATTTGTTTAATTATGCCACTGAGAATTGCACCTCCCATCAAAATTCCGATAGCTGGAGTAAATACTGGTTCCCATAATCTATGCCAAAGATCCAGACCTAAAGCCACTCCAGAATAACGACCAATCACAGCGATCGCGAACCAAGCAAAACCAATTATTACTAGAAATACATCTGCTACTAAAAATGTATCTAACCAGTTGAGTAATTTTTCTTTCATTGTTAGTAATTTTCCATTAATATTTTAAGTTATTATACTATAACTAGGTAAGTAACATTATTTATATATTTACTCATCTATATTTTTTGTTATCTATTTTAAGCTATTATACCAATTTTTATGTATAAATCCCACAAAAAAAAATAAATATTTTACTCCTAAAAAGGAACTAATCCAATCCTATTATATACTTATTTCTATTATTTTTCCTTTTTATGTTCTTGATTACGAATTCCAACTTCAGTTTTTCCTTTTTTCTTTTCTTTACTAATATGACATTGCTCGATCAAATTGGTTTTATCCATTTTAACTATCAACTATGAATATCAAATTAGCAGTTAGAAATTAACTCATAGTTTAACAGCCTTTTTCTGTTACCTTTGTAGGGATAAAAACAGTTACAGTGGTTTGTTCTAAAGGAATACTTTGGATCTTTAATTGCCCATTATGTAATTCAGCAATTTGTTTAGCAATACTGAGACCTAAGCCCGATCCCTGTTGCTCATATATTTTACGATTAAATTGTTTATAAGCTCCGATATTAGAAATTTCATTAAAACTCATCCCTTTGCCAAAATCGATAAAATCAACAGCAAAAACATGATGAACTAATCTACCTACTACCTTAACTTTTGTGCCGAAATCAGAAAATTTAAAGGCATTGTCTAACAATTCATCTACAATTTTTCTAAAGTTAGGCTCAGAAATTTTTAAATGAGTATTTTCTGATGCAATTTCTAAGTCTTTTAAGCGATTAAAACTTCTTGCTTTTTCTAGAGCAACCTCTCTAATTATTGACTTAGGATTACTAACAGAACCTGTTGTAAATAATTTTAATCTATCTCGCTCCCGTGATAATAGCTCTAAATCTGCATATAGTAAAAAATTCTGGATTAGTCTATATAAACGGTGCGCAGAAATATGAATATTTTCTACCATTTCTAAAATTTCATCGTTTTCTAATTCTTGAAACTCTTCAATAATAAAATTGGCAGAACCAATAATTCCATTGAGCGGAGTGCGTAGTTCGTGAGGTAGAGATAAAGTTATACTACTTCTTAATTCATCTAGTTGTTCTTGAGTTTTTCTTTGAATAGTTCCTTGTTTTTCTAATCTGGTATTAATTGCTTTCATTAATTCATCTCTGGTAAAAGGTTTTGTCAAGTAATCGTCAGCTCCTAATTCCATTCCTTCTCTTAAATCAGCTTTTGTGGATTTTGCAGTCATAAAAATAAATGGAATTGTTTCTGTTACTAAATTTTTCCGTAATAATTTTAATACTTCATAACCATCAAGTTCTGGCATCATTACATCACAAATAATTAAATCTGGAACAATTTCTAGAGCTTTTTCTACTCCTATTCTACCATTTTCTGCCTCTATTGCTATAAAATTTTCTGCTTCTAAAACATCTGTAATTATTTCTAAAATTACTTTTTCATCTTCAATCACTAGAATTTTTTTCATTTATATTTTCCTTTTCTAAATTTAACGGTAAGATGACAGTAAATGTAGTTCCTACCCCAACTTCACTTTCGACAAAAATTTGACCTCTATGTAAATCTACACAATTTTTGACAATAGTAAGTCCTAACCCTGTACCAGAAATATTAATAGCATTTTGAGCGCGGTAGAAAGAGTCAAATAAATATTTTTGTTCTGCTGCTGGAATTCCCATACCTTCATCTTGAATTTGAAAAATTGCATAGTTATTTAAGTAAGAAAGTTTGAGAAAAATATGACTACCTTGGGTCGAATATTTAACTGCATTCCAAAGTAAGTTGGATAGAATATGTCGCAACAATTTTTCATCTATGAAAACCAATTCAAATATTTGTGCGCTAGATTCATTTTGTGATTCTGGTGGAGTATTATAGATAGCATCATTTTGCTTTTGTTCTTGCTGAATTGAATCCGATTGAATGAATTTTAAAATACTTAGATTAATCCCATCTTTGCCAGAATCTTTTGTTGTTAATTGCTTGGCTTCTTGAAACACAAAATCAAGGGAATATTGACTACCAATACTGAGTTTAATATCTTCTATGAGACCTCGACAGAAATTTTCTAAATCTAATGGTGCTGGGTTAAATTCAAAATTACCTGATTCTTTTTTGCCTATAACTAATATATCATTAAGTAACCCTGTCATATATTGAGCTGTAGCTTGTATACGACGCAAATAAGTCAGTTTTTTTTCTTCATTCCATTTATGACTATAGTGTTCTAATGCTTCTGCCGAAGCTAATATAGTAGTTAAAGGAGTACGGAATTCATGGGATGCCATGGAAATAAATTGAGATTTAAGTTGATTCAATTCTTTTTCTATTTCTAGTGCTTTCTTTATTTCAGTTTCTGCCCACTTGCGCTCTGTAATATTTTCAATATCACCTTCATAAGCAATTAAATTACCTTCTGGGTCACGCACTGCTCTGGCATTCTCAGAAACCCAGATGATACTCCCATCAGCACGATAAGCTTGATACTCAAACTTTAATACACTTCCATCCCTGCTAATTAAATCAATAAATTCATCTCTAGAGTTAGAATTAACATAAATTTGTTTGCCAATATCAGTAACTTTTGCCATCATGTCCTCTGGCGAGTCATAACCAAATATCTCGGCTAAAGTAGGATTACCATAAAGGTAATGCCCATCTGGTGTAGACTGAAAAATACCTTCAACTGAATTCTCAAAAATGTTACGATATTTAGCCTCAGTTGAATTTAGTTCTTGATATGCTGTTTCTAATTGTAATCTAGTATTAAACTCAGTTTTGTGCAAAGATTCATATAAATATACAGAAATATCACAAATTAAACATACCCAGAAAATGCCAAGATGCATCTTCATAAAATTCCAATCTAAAGGTGCTACATCCAAACCAAGAATCTGATTGACACCAAAGTAATAACCTAATACAGTAATCTGAGATATTAGGTGTAAAAACCATCTAACCGGAATTAAAGTTGCCTGAGAAAAGAAAGTCAACATCCAGACAAAAAACTCAGGATTAACATTTCTCGTAACTGTATCTGAAATTTGCTCGATCATAGTCACAGACCAAGAAAAGCAGAGAAATATTAGACCAAGATGACGACTACCCCAGGAAGTTCGTAGTAGAAATATACAACCAAGTAAGGTTAAATGTACTAAAATCCTGGCAATTTCCCACTCTTCTAAAGGAGGGTATTTATCTAGTATGAAGAAGATTAAACTGAGTATACTTCTACTCAAGAAAAAGAAAAAAGCTAGCCACAATGTTAAATTTAGTCGAGCAATCAAAAAACGATGTTGCCACTGTGGATATGAAACATTTGTTAAGTCTCTGCTATTTTCAGAAGTAGGGTTAGCACTATCCAAATAGCTCAGTATTTTCTCAATAGGGGATATTCTCTGTAGTTTTTTCAGCCATCCATTTAGCATAGCTAATTAGATTGAAACATCATAATTTAAGTCATAGACTTCGTACATCAGAATATTGTAATATACCTGTCCTAAATAAGTTTTGAATAAATGTTAGTTATCTAAATACTAAGAGTTACTTCTCTTGATATGTAGCTAATGTTCATATTCTATATAGGATAGCTATAGTAGGTTAAATATGAGCTAACTACAATTTTTTTTGACTCGTCATTAACAATAATTTAGGGCAGGCAAAAATTATTAATTATTTACAGCTAGCTCCGTCTAAAATGGTATGATTATTTTTACTGTATATTAGTTATATTTATACCTAAATTGTTAGTCAAATTATGGTTAGTTATACCTTGCCTCAAAATCCAGATACGATTATAACTGTTAGGGGGAAAGAGTCACCCCGGGCCCGTCAGAAAGCTATGGATAAGCTTGTGGAAATGATGGACTCTGGTGAAATACTCACAGAATTAGAAAATGGATTTAGTCCGGAGCAATTTATTGAGGTCAAAGAGTCAAAAGAATCAAAGGAAATTACCTCTGAGGAAGAAGAAGCTGTTGCCCAAGCAGTACAAATACTTAGCGATCTAGCAGCGCTGAAGATTAAGGTTGTAGAATCGAGAGAGGAAGCACTAAAGATTCGTTCTGCAATTGAGGTACTATTCACAGATGAAGCTGTCACTGTTGAAGAAATTGCTAATCTTAAAGATGGTTTTAAGGTGTTGAAAACTTTTGCTGTGGCTAATTTGCGTTATAGAGAAGCAAGAGAGAAAGCAGAAGAAGCTCGTATTATCTTAGACCAAGCGCTAAAATCTGCCGAATCAGAAATCAAGCAATCTCCTAAACCGGATAAATAAGTTTTCTAGTATCTAATAGACTTCTATAGGCAATTAACTATAGCAAAGAAAGGGTTGGTTAGGACATATATTGATAATGAATCTTAGATAGGAAAGGTTTTTCTCACTATTTTCTATCTATGCATATCTACTACAATATCTAGATATAAGTAATCAAAGCTATTATTGCCTACATCAGTAATATTGCTGAGGGTGATGTAATTATAGTTTCCTGTAATAAATTTATAAAATCTCTACATCATCCCACAAGTCAGACAGTATTATGAAACTTTAAATCAGAGAAGATCAGATAGTTAAGTATATACTCATTTTATCAAATATTTACTTTATATATGCTACTCATAAAAAAAGCATATTTTTCATCTATATTGATTGATAATTAAATTAATAACTATTTATAGAGGTTGAAATGTATCAATGTTTCATCAACAATGCTCAAGAGTGACCAACTTTTAGAACTAGAGTTTAGTGTTCTAGACAACAAAATTGTGATCTGCATCATTACAAAAATTGAGAGATGTCACATCTTTTAATGATGTGACTCATTGAAGGTTACCTAATAATAATTGATACTGGGTATCGTGATTATCAAATAAAACCGATTTAAAATTTTTTAATATACTACTGGAGAAAACTTTTAATCATGTCTACAAAACAAGCTCAGTTAATCAAATTCTTGAAGTGGGAGTTGTCCATCTCTGATTCAGCGATCGCCATTGCTTTACGACATAAGGAAGAAGACCCTAATCAATTACCGATGATACTTTGGCAATACGGTCTTGTAACATTGAAGCAGTTAGATCAAATATTCGACTGGTTGCAGATGGCCCACATTTAATCAACTATATTTCCTGAATCATCTAGGCCATAGATATATTACCCTGGTAATACAAATGAAGCGACATTTAAGGAGGTATGAATTGGGTTTTAAACCAAGAAAAATTATAAAAACTAAATTGAATAAAAAATTTCAATTAAACAAGGGAGTATCTCAGTTAGCTTTTTCAGCAAGATTACTCCCTTTTTTTTATGGAATAATAAACAGGGAAAAATTATATATAGCTATCAGCATTTAGCATTCAGCATTCAGCATTCAGCTAGAGTCAAAACTTTTAACTGTAATGTTTTGAAGTTTCTTAGTTGTCCTAATCTCAATGCGTAGTGCTATAGCAGAAGAAAGAAGGAAGAAGGAAAAATCGCGTTGTCTTAATTTTAAGCTTTTGAAATGTCCGCGCTCTTTTCTTCGACTGCTATAAATCTTTTTTATTAAACCCACATTCCGCACTTCAATTTGAATTACGATAGGTTACAGAAAACCTTGATATTGAATTGAGTAGAATTACTTATGGCGTTTACTAACTGCAAGTCAGATCATAAAGCTAATGATTGCGTTATT
>NZ_JAAHGU010000183.1:0-12325 GCF_010692685.1 Okeania sp. SIO2F5
GGTCGTCACGCAAACCATAACGTCTAGTCATTTAGAGCAGTCCTTAGCATATTATTCCTGTAGTTATTCTTCATAAGCATACTATACTTTTAATGTCAACCTCTTTAATTGATGACACGCCCTAGATCCAGTTAATTTTTTTGTCAGATAGGAATTAGGTCAATGCATTTCAGTTAACTGGACTTTTGGAATGATGAGGTACAAAGTTTTATGAGTTTAGGCAATAGGGAATAGAGATTAGTATTAAACTGCACCTCACTTTTAGGGAATAGGGAATTGATTATTGTCAAATACTCCAGACCTTAACCATTGTTTGATTAATCGTCTGTATGGAGATTTTCCAATTTTTCCTCACAATGCATCATGATTAATTCGGTCAAAACATTTGGATATATCAGTATCTAAGATAAATTTTGGTTTGCTCCTGATGCTGTTAAAGATGGCTTCTATGGCATCATGGGTTGACCTTCCTGGTCTAAAACCATAGCTGTTAGGTTCAAAGCGTGCCTCCCACTCTGGTTCCATACCTAACTTTACCAGTGCTTGTAACGTTCTGTCGTACATCGTTGGGATGCCTAGAGGGCGTTTTTCATCTCGTCCCGGTTTTGGTTTTTTTGTATAATTCCTATCACAACAAAGACCTTAATTTTGATTTTTACTTTAGACTTATAACTCTTCAAGCTAAATTAATTTTATGTAGCACTCTTCGCAATACCCCATTAATAAATCTATATCCATCTTCACTACTGTAACGCTTGGCTAATTTTACAGCTTCATTAATTGCCACTTGTTCTTGAATGCCAATAAACATCATTTCTGTCACTGCAATTCTGAGAATATCTATATCTATTCTAGGCAAACGTTCTATTTGCCAATCTACTATTGATTCTCTCAATAAATTATCAATTTCTTCTTTATTGTCATTCACCTTTGTCAAAATTTCTAAAGCGTACTTGCGAACTTCTAATTGATTAGTTAGTTGAATTAGTTCTGGTAACTCCACAGCAGTGCCAATACGATTAATTGCTGTTTGGCCTAACTCCACTGCTTCGTGGACCATCGAACTTGCACTTTGAACATCACTAGCACTAATTTGACTATTAAGGAGGCGATCGCTCCCTCTCTGTAATTCTGCCGCAGCAGTTTCTAAAATATCTTGGACTTCAGCTCTGAGAGTCCTAACTGCTGCTAGTATGACTTCTTGAAGTTGCTTTTTTTCTAGACTGCCTGAATTTGTTGGTAATTGACTTAGACCAAGCAGAGCTAGTTCACGAGCTGTGGAGCGAGGAGCTTTGTTCATAATTTTTGATCATCTTTTATCTTTTAAGTGGCAGGTTTAATATCCCATCGTCAACAGGGGTACTGAAAATTGTTCGGGGTTATCAGACACAGAGTGGCCAGTCATTGACTATCCCCATGCAATTAAACCTTCTACCTTTTGCCTCTATTGGTGCCCATTCCCTATCTTGGTCAGCATTCCCTTGCGTCTGACGCCGACGCGGGGTCGCACCGCTTCTGCTTTCTGCCTTTTTCAATATAACTCGTTCAATCCTCTTCAGTGGAAAATTTTTGATAGTCTTCTCTATCTAAAAGTAGAGGTTTGAGTTGATCATTTGAATTTTTTTCTGGACGTACTGATTGATTTGGAGTTACTATTCCACCTGATATGAGAACTTTAAACGCATCTTCCACTGACATTGAAACGTTAAGCACATCTTTTTCTGGCACTATGGCATACCAACCAGATGTAGGGTTAGGAGTCGTTGGAATGAAAAGACTTAGCATTGAGTCTCCTAGATGAGATTTAATTTGACTACTAATCGTACCAGTGACAAAAGCTATAGTCCAAACTCCCTGACGTGGATATTCTACAAGTACCACACGGCGAAATTTTTCGTTAGAATCCTTGAGTAGAGTTTCTAAGATTTGTTTGAGAGTGCCGTAGACTGACCCTGCAAATGGAATAGCTTGTAGTATTCGCTCGCCTACATCTAATAACCATCTTCCAGCAATGTTTCTAGCCATTAACCCAATCACTAGAATACTTAGCAATGGTACTGCTAGTCCTACTAAGAAATTTAGTAGGCCTACTAAAGCTGGGTGTAAACCATCGAAGGGGTTGATTTGCTTGGGTATCTTTGTCAAAAAATCTATTACCCACCGAGCAATAGTTATGGTCAACCAAATTGTTGTAGCTAATGGTATGACTACCAGTAAGCCTGCAATTAGGTCGTTTTTTAAATCCTGCCTTATGCGTTTGAACACTGTTTACCCATTTCCTCGTAAATTGCTAGATATTTTTTGATCTAGCTTGAAACCAATTTTTTTTAATTTAATATTTATATTTTTTATTCTGAATACTTACAATTATTAACAACTGTCAATAATTGTTGCAAATGTAAATTCAAATCAAAATTGAACTGATTTTAATCATCCAAAATATTCAGATATATTTTCTACCACTTGTCCACAAGAATAATTGGACTGAGAGCCGTGGCTGATTTCCAGATGATATTGGATAGATTTATATGGTAAAACAATTTGTCTCTTTTTCTCAACTGTAGACTTCGCCACATAAGTGACAGGGATCAGGAGCAATAGAAGATGAAAGGACGAAAGGAAAAAAGATTTAATATTGACTTTTGCAAAAGGTCTTCTTTCCAGTAGTTCTATTTAAGTTGTAAATTTTTGCTAGGCAGAATAGAACTGAGATATATATGAAAGATATATAGAATTTACATTTAAGAGAGAACAAAGGATAGGGGAAGATGATTGATAGATAAAATTTTTTGTAGTCAAAAATCATCATCTATGTTTACGTCTAAAATGGAAATACTATAGTTGTCATATAATAGGTTTTGAACAAATTTTAGTTATCTAAATACAGAGAGTTACTTATCTTGCTCTGTAGCTAATATTTATCTTCTATCTAGGATGGCTATATATCTTTCAACTAGATAAAATCAGAATTATGGATGAGAATTTTATGACTTCATAGAAGAGTATTTTAAGAATAGAAAAGGCAATGGCATTATCAGAGTGTAAATGCCAAACAGGTTACAGATAAAAAATCCTCAAAATCATTGACAATCAATTATTTAATGAATTTATGAATAATTTTCGTTTTCATCAAGATACTATTACAGAAGTGAAGGAAAGAGCTGACATTTATGATGTTATCTCAGAGCATATTGTCTTAAAAAAGCGAGGTAAAGATTATGTAGGATTATGCCCTTTCCATGAAGAAAAAACTCCTAGCTTTACTGTTAGTACCAGCAAACAAATGTACTACTGTTTTGGCTGTGGTGCAGGTGGTAATGCTTTGAAATTTCTGATGGAAGTTGGTAAGTCTTCTTTTAGTGATGTAGTGTTAGATTTAGCCAGACGTTATCAAATACAAATTAAAACGGAATCACCAGAAAATAGACAAGAGTTTCAACGTCAAATTTCTCTGCGGGAACAACTTTATGAAATCTTGGCAATGGCTAATAGTTTTTATCAACACGCTTTGAGACAATCACAGGGAAAAATTGCTTTAGAGTACTTAAAATTTTCACGTCAAATTACAGAAGAAACTATTCAAAAATTTCAACTGGGTTATGCTCCTAATGGTTGGGAAACTATTTATGGTTATTTGGTGGAACAAAAAGGTTTTCCTGTAGAGTTAGTGGAGAAAGCAGGATTAATTTTACCTAGAAAATCAGGTAATAGTTATTACGATAGATTTCGCGATCGCTTGATGATTCCTATTAATGATGCGCAAGGTAGAGTTATTGGTTTTGGTGGGAGAACTTTGAGTGATGAACAACCTAAATATTTGAATTCTCCTGAAACTGAATTATTTGATAAGGGTAAAACTTTATTTTGTTTGGATAAGGCAAAAACTGCTATTTCAAAACTGGATAAAGCTGTGGTTGTGGAAGGATATTTTGATGCAATTGCTCTCCATGCTGCGGGAATTAATAATGTTGTTGCTTCTCTAGGTACGGCATTAAGTTCTATTCAAATTAAACAACTTTTACGTTATACAGAGTCTAAACAAATTATCTTAAATTTTGATGCTGACCGAGCAGGTATTCAAGCTACTGACCGGGCAATTGTAGAAATAGAAAATCTTGCTTATAAAGGGGAAGTTCAACTACGAATATTGAATATTCCTGATGGGAAAGATGCTGATGAATATTTGCAAAATTATTCTTCTGAAATGTATCAGGAATTATTAGTTAATTCTCCACTATGGATTGACTGGCAAATTCAAAATATTGCAGCAAATAAAAATTTTAGTTTGGCTGATGAGTATGGTCAAGCAACTAAACAAATAATTAAAATTTTAACGAAAATAACTAACGATAATCAGCTTACTTATTATCTTCAATATTGTGCAGATATTTTGAGTCAAGGAGATTCTCGTAGAGTTTCATTACTTACTGAAAATTTGTTGAACCAAGTTGTTACTCATTGGAAAAAGCTCTTAGGCGAGGATGAGTTGTTATCAGTACCATTGCTAGTAGCAAAACAGTTAAAATATTATCGACAAAATAGTAGAAATTCTACTAAAGGGAAAAATAATACTTCACAAAAAGTTTTATCTCCACCTCGAGAGCGTAGTTTATTAGAAGAAGCAGAATATTTATTACTGCGTATTTATTTACATTGTCCGAAATATCGTCAAGATGTGAAAGATGCAATGGAGGCTAGAGATTTACAGTTTAGTTTGTCTCACAATCGATTTTTGTGGAAACAAATTATTGATGTAGAAAATATGTCTGAATATCAAATTACTGACTCAGATGATTTAATTTCAAAATTGCAAGATAGTTGTTTAGATGCTCCAGATAAAATATCAGAAGTAGAGCATCTTTTTCATTTAGATGAAAAGGCAAAGAAAAATCTTCTTAGAGCGCCTTTAGAAATCCGTTCTACAATAGCAACTATCGAATTAATTATGTGTAGAAAACGTCGTAGCACCGTTTTAAGTATGTGGCAAAAAACTGATTTATCGACAGACTTTGAATTGGCTAAAAAGTATCAAGAAAAATTCTATTCTGAATCAGAGTGGATTCAGGAACTGGAGAGATTAAGAAGCACCACTATCTATGATTTAATACAAGTACCTTTAGGCGAATTAGCTAACTAAAAAAATCAAGCGTTGGTAATACGTGGCTATGATTGTGCTTTAATGGCAATTGTCTAAATATTAACTGAAAAGCATTTTATATTTCGCTAAATTTAGGTTTCATCGCTTGATTCACCAACGCCAAAATTCCTGATACCAATTTGATGTGAAGCTGCACAAAATAATGTTTTGATTTTATAGCAATTGAAGGAAATGCACGGACATATTAAAAGCTTATAGCAGTCAAAGCAAAGAGCGCGGACATCATAGACTTCTCCAAAAAAAAATAAAATCAATTCTTATCCGTAAGTTATCAATTACTTCTCCCTATTCCTTATTCTCTCTTTTCTGGAGATGTCTAATAGAGAAAAATTATCTAGGAAAGATTATGCCTACTCCTTATAGCTACGACTTAAGACAAAAAGTTATTGATGTTAAGAAATCCCACGTTGTAGCGTAAGCGCAATTTCGGGAGGATGTCAATGGTTTCCCATTAAAAACTGAGTCAGAAAGTCAAAAGGAACAATAAAAGATTTTCCTATGGAGAGTTGATGATGCTGTTCGCTTCGCTTAACGTCCGTGCCCTTTGCTTCGACTGCTATACTATGAATAATGAATAAAAACATAATTCATTTTAATAAGCACCTACGCAGAGCGAATCATTTGTTATCAATATACATCAAAATTGGCAGAGAAGCAAAAACTCTGTATTTATTGCATATCAAGACTTGTAGCCTTTATGAAAAGGTTGCTCATACAGGCGCAAAATTGCGATTTTTCGCTAAAATTTGGCTTTCGATAGCTCATTTCAACTTTTTTTGTCAAAATTAGTTTAAATTATAAATATGTTAATTAATTAAGTATAAGTTTAATTAATATTAAATAATTTGATAGTCTTATAGCGCTATGGGCAAGACAAAAATCAAAAATAATCTATAATTGAGTTAGATAATTTAGAAATGTCCTAATCTTGGCTTCGATGGCTATAAAACTCAGATAACACAAAATTATTCCTTCTTACTTCTGCTATACAAGATACAAGAAATAACAAGGAATAATAGGTCTAAAAATCAATAAATTTTCTCATATTCCTAGGGCTATACTAAAGCATTAATTGATGAGATTAACGGTGTAACTTATACAGTGTTTGTCAGATAAATATCAAAAACATAGGGTACGAAGCGTGTGAAATAACGCACTCTCCTCCAGCACATGGTCAAGTGTAAAACAGACCGTAATTCCATAAATGGTAAGCATACTGTCACACACCCTATCTAATCTTTTTTACTAAAACTATTGAATTATTGTGTGGTTATCTATCTAATAAAATACCAATCAAAAATAGGATTTACTCCCATATATTGCAAATAAAAAAGGGAAGATTGAAATAAATGTACTTCACTTTTACTTCTGCTCATTCCCTCTGCCTGATTACTTCAAATCAAGCCAATAAAATTAATCACAAAAGAGGGTATCTCTTGTGTTATTACCTGTAATAGGATTCGTACCTTGCGCTATTTTACATAGCTCCTTTTGAGTATCTGCTCGTAAAAAAGCATCTGTAAAATCTGCTCCATCAATAATTGCACCACGGAATTGAGTATGAAAAGCAAAAGCACCCTCTAAAATAGCATTAGTCAAATTTGCTTTGTTAAAAATTGCATTATCCAAAGTAGAATAACTCAAATTAGCTCCTTCTAAATTAGCTCCTTCTAAATGAGCGCCAAACAAACTAACACCACTTAAATTTGAATTACTGAAGTCACTTTTACGCAGAATAGATTTAGTAAATGAATCATTAGTTAAGTCTCGACCAGAAAAATCAACACCCACTAATATTTGCTTGTTATACTCATCAGCTAGAGTGAGTGTCGGGTTAGTAAATATTAAGGCAGTTATTGCCCCAATAGTAATGAGATATACTATTAGTGAAAAGACGAAGCTGACTAAAATTTGGGAAATTTTTTGTTGTCTAAAATTCATACTACTTCTGTCTAATTTACTCCAGGCAGTCCATAACCATAATAAGAAGAATAAACCAAAATGAGCTTTTCTTGATCACAACGTTGGTTGGATATCCGCGCTCTCCGGCCTGTGGGAGCTTCCTTCGCGAAAACCAATCAATATTGATATCTCAGACATAATATGTTAGACTTTGAAAATTAATTGGCTAACAGTAGATGGTTGAAAAAGCGTATAAATTTAGGTTTTACCCGACTCCAGAACAGGAAAACTTGTTGCGGAGAACTTTCGGTTGTGTACGCTTGGTTTACAACAAAGCTTTAGCTGCTAGAACTAAAGCTTGGTATAAACTGGAACAACGACTGAGCTACAAACAAACTTCAGCTATGGTTACTTGTTGGAAAAAACAGGAAGATTTAGATTTTCTAACAGAAGTTAACGGTGTACCGTTACAACAAGGTTTGAGACATCTACAGACTGCTTTTCCTACGGAATTCTACCCAAACACTAACTTTTTTAGTGGAGGTGCTAAATATCCTACACTTTAAGAAAAAACGAAATGGTGGTAGTGCTGAATTCACAAAGTCAGCATTTAAGTGGAAAGATGGTCAAGTATATCTAGCCAAATGTGTAGAACCATTACCTATTAGGTGGACTAGGCAACTACCTAATGATAGTGTACCTACTACAATAACAGTCAAACTGGACTCTAGTGGTAGATGGTCTGTCTCTTTGAGAATTAATGACACCACATATTTAAAACTCAAGCCAGTCAAAAAACTCTTAGGTATTGACTTAGGAATCACCAGTCTCTTAACTACAAGTAATGGGGAAAAAGTAACTAACCCAAAGAATCTTAACAAGTTACACAAAAAACTGAGGTTAGCTCAAAAGTCACTCTCGCGTAAGAGTAAAGGCTCAAGTAACTATCAAAAGGCCAAATTAAAAGTAGCTAGAATACACGGAAAAATAAAAGATTCAAGGCTTGACTATACTCATAAGCTAACATACGTCGCCAATCTGACGGCTCCCCTACAACTGATTCGTGAAAATCAAACCATAGTGGTTGAGGATTTGGCAGTTAAAAACATGGTCAAGAACCACAACCCACTCCTATCCCCTCCCAGGAGAGGAGCAAGAGGGGGGGATAGTGATGCTAACTGGGGAGAATTAGTCAGGCAATTAGAGTACAAAGCTGATTGGTATGGCCGAAAGTTAATCAAGATTGACAGATATTTTCCCAGTTCCAAACGCTGCTCTAATTGTGGTCATGTGGTTGAGAAATTGCCTCTAAATATCAGGGAGTGGGATTGTCTTGAGTGTGGCACTCACCATGACCGCGATGTTAAGGCAAGTATAAATATTTTGCGGATGGGAACCCGCGTCGGCGATAGACGCAAGGGAACACCCACCAAGAAGGCTGCGGGACTCGCAGTTTCAATCTGTGGAGCGACTGTAAGACCTGAAGGGAGTAAATCCCGGAAGGCGGGTGCTATGAAACAGAAAGCCCCTATCAACGATGAAGGGGGAATCCCGCCCTGTCTCGTAGAGCAGCGTCGGGAGGATGTCAACTAGGCAATCTGCTTCTTCCTCAAAAATTGACAGAGGTCTCTTGGGAGAAGATTTAGTGGCAAAATGGTTAACTCAAGAAGGTTGGCAAATACTCCATCGACGGTGGCAATGTCGCTGGGGAGAGTTAGATATTATTGCCCTAAAAACTTCTCCTTTGGAAGATCACCAAGCTCAAAAATTTCCAATTCTGATATTTGTGGAGGTCAAAACTCGTAGTCGGGGTAACTGGGATAAAAATGGTTTACTAGCAGTTACAGAAGCAAAACAAGCAAAATTATGGCAAACTGCAGAAATATTTTTAAGCGATCGCCCAGAATTAGCAGATTGTTCTTGTAGATTCGATGTAGCTTTAGTCAAGTGTAATTATACTCAAAAAGATTATCCTCAATCAAAATTTCTATCATTACAGGATCAACTATCTAAGTTAACTATTAAGGTGGGACATTCTTTAGAATTAGCAGGTTATCAACTTGTCTTACAAAATTATATCCCTTCTGCCTTTATATCTGCCTCTGACCTGGATTAAACTCGTTTAGAGTTAATCAGGTATTAGGCGTTGTTGAATAACAGTATGATTTTTAGTAGTCAGTAGGGTTATAGGTACTAAATCTCTGTTTGCTCCATATCCAGATAGAACATAGATCATACAATCATTATATATTTTCCCTACTTCCAAAATTCATCCCTCTTTTCAGCAATGCGAGGTATTCAATAATTTGCCTATGCCACCAGAAGCACTAAGCAAAAGTCTGGAACATCCATAGGCTAAACTTTAATTTAAAAAAAGGACTATCAGACTACAGAATCAATTCCGTGACTCATTTTTCATCCAAGGGTTAAAACCGCCTAGCTTTCTTCTTCCTTTGATATTTTTGTAGGCTGGAATGAGAAACCAATTTTAATGCAAATTACTTCTATTCCTTATGACCAAAAGGCTCTCAACTGTAGAATGCTGTGCAAATTAGAAAAGTAAGTTAAATTATAAAGAATAAATTAAGTGTGTCTTACTCTTGTTGTACCGGTACTAATATGATTAATGTACAAGTACAAGTACAGGTACAAATTAAAGTAAGAGTAAAACTATAGCTCAACCTAAAGTTTCGGGACAATACCCTAAACCCTTGACAAATTGGGTACGGAATGATTCTATTTCCTCCTGATTAGGCTGGCCATGAGATACTATTGCTACCTGATACCGTCTCATCACACTTAAAGGTGATTGTCCAGTTTCTAGACTCCACAATGCCATTCTGATACGGATATCAGGCTGATAAGGTATTCCTAATTCATTCATAAAAGCCCTAAAATCCCCATGTTGTTGAGGAGTTAAGTAGTGACTCATTTTGATTTTTACTACCCAACCATCAATTTGATGAATCACAGTCATAAATTGAAGCGGTAGTTGATGAGTAATGCATAGGTATTCAACTACTCTCAGGCAGAGGCTAGTATTTGCTATAAAGTAAAGGTATTCCATCTCAATCTAACTATTACCGCTGAAAACTACTGCTTTTCCCTCGGTTTAACCTCTAAATCTTTTGCTACTACAGAGGAAAAATTAAAGGTAATGAAAAACGGTTGTAGGGAGCGGGGCGGATATTGCCGCTTCCTAGTTAATAATTTAGGTTTATGTTCTAGAATGTCTAGAGTTTTGAACTAGACGATCAATCTGTTATTTTTCACTACAGATACATCTGCTCTACACTCTGAAAATTAATTCTGTACTTATATACTCTATATTTTCTCTTAATGTGTAGCATATCACTAGGGGAAAACTACCCTAATTTATCTGGGGGATTTTACCCAATTACGAGTTATATATCACTAATATGACTGAGGTAGATTGGTCTATTGATGCTTATGACTATGAACTGCCCCAAGAGCTAATTGCTCAAAACCCCATTGTCCCCAGGGATAGTTCTCATTTAATGGTTGTAGATTCACTTACACATCATAATTGTATTTTTAGAGATTTACCAGATTTACTCGAATCAGGAGACTTACTAGTTTTAAATAATACTCGCGTTATTCCTGGGAGGCTTTATGGCCACAAAACTACTGGTGCTCGGGTAGAAATATTGTTGCTCAAACCAGTGGAAAATGATTGTTGGCTGGCTTTAGTCAAGCCTGGTAAACGTTTTAGCAATGGTACAACAATTGAATTTATACCTAATTCATCTAACTGTAATTATAAGTTACAGGCAACAGTATTATCAACAGATAGAGAAACTGGTGGGCGATTTTTACAGTTTAACTTACCTCAAGGAATTTCGTTAATCAATTTATTAGACCAATTTGGTCATGTGCCATTTCCGCCTTATGTGACAGATTCACAGGCTCTCACAGAACAATATCAAACTGTATATGGTACTATTTTAGGTGCAGTAGCTGCACCTACTGCTGGTTTACATTTTACTGATGAATTACTAGAGAAACTAGAACAAAAAAATATTAGACTAGCTTTCATCACACTACACGTTGGTCTTGGTACATTTCGGCCAGTTGAGACTGAAGACATCACGAAGCATGATATGCACTACGAATGGATAGAGGTTTCACCATCAGTTGTAGACAAAATTAATCAAACAAAATCCCAAGGTGGACGTATAATTGCAGTAGGAACAACAGTAGTTAGAGCTCTTGAGGGAGCAGCGCTAGCTAATCAGAACAATAGTAATGAACAGCTTTCTATCTCACCATTTTCTGGTTATACCAATATATTTATTTATCCAGGCTACAAGTGGCAAATAGTAGAAGGTCTAATCACTAATTTTCACCTACCACGCTCCAGTCTGCTGATGCTTGTAAGTGCAATGATTGGGAGAAAACGCCTTTTTAGCTTATACCAGGAGGCGATTGCCAAAAAATATCGCTTTTATTCTTTTGGTGATGCGATGTTCATTTTGCCAGTTGCTAGGATAAATTAGTCTAATGGTTAAAATATTTTGAGAATTGGACATTATTTTTCCCAATTCTCTGATAGATTAATTTTCTTCCTCTTCTTCCTCAGCACTTGGATATACAAAACTGTGGGAACGTTGAGTAAGAACTGATTTCCCTAAAGATAGCGCCTTCTGTGCCTCCAGTCTTGCTTTACGCTTCCACTGAGCTTTTCGCATATTTGTCTTAGACTTGGAAGTTCTCTTCTTTGGTACAGCCATGAAAGTTATTGTATAGATAATTATAGACAGACTACTATAGTACCTTAATTTTAGTAACTATGGAAGACCTCTATAGAACCCTTATGGTATATTTGCACGGGGTATGTGCTTTTGGCTGCCCTCCTCAGAACTCAGTCCTCAAAAGTAAAGAAATTCAGAAATAGAAAAAAGGTAGAAAAATGCTTCCATCTCCCCTCTATTTCATAGAAGCTATTTGGTATTTTTGCCTACGATTAAGTTTTTGAGTTACGAGTCGGGAGTGGAATAGAGGTAATAACACAGGAAAAAGATTGAAAAATGCTGCCTTATTCCCCTACTTTTAAGATTAAAATCAGATTTTTCGGAACAATCTTTACCTCCTTACTTAGTTTTAGCCCACATTCTGTGCGACAAAATGTAGTATGCAAAGATGGTCAAACTTGAGTAAGTATTTAGACTTAAGAAAAAAAACCTCAAACTGTAAGAGCTGATTTGTAAACTTCGCTAAAAGTCTTCTATTACCTAGTTTTTAGCA
>NZ_JAAHGU010000184.1:0-12107 GCF_010692685.1 Okeania sp. SIO2F5
GTAAACAATTTCAAGCTATAAACTGTAAATTATCAATACCATTACAGACATCCTTAAAACTTTAAGGTTTAGCGATCGCCTAATTTATGAAAAATACAGCTCATACAGTTACTTTTATATTACATTGCAAATATCTATGTAACATGTAAAGATGCCAGCGCTCATTGCTATATTTTAAATATCGGGACTTTAGTCAAAAACATCTGAAAAATACTGTCAAAAGCTTACTTATGAAGATTTTCACGTCAAATCAGCTTGTTTTTGATAGGTGTAGTTTTTAGCTATTTTACCCTTTTGATGTATTTTCCTTGCTCTGTATGATTTTCAGTTATTTTTGGGGACAAAAATATCAAAGTCCCGATATTTATCTTCTATAGGACTCTTATGGTATCTTTGCACGCGGTATGTGCTTTTAGCATAGAAGTATGGGCGAATGGCCGTTCGCCCCCTACAGAAGTCAGGAAATTCAGAAATAGAATAGGGGAAAAAGCGGATAAGACCCCGCGACGACGTTAGTCGCATCTGGTAGCGCACCAAGCAGGTAGACAAATACTCCCTACTCCCCTACTCCCTGCTCCCTTTCAGTGAATTATTATTCCTCAAATTGCAAAAGGTCTTTCACAAATTCTTGATCGAGAATCTTTTTGGGTCTTAATACTAGCAAAACCCGTCCAAGTAGAGGTATATTAGGTAATTCATCAAAGCACTGCATCTCTATTTTCCCAGCTTGGTCTACGATAAAATAACCATCCTCATCCCATTCACGTTGAGACCTATCAATAATTAACAAAACTTCCTCAGTTGCTCCTGGTATTGGAGTAGGCAAGCGATCGCTATTTTCAATCACTGCTACAGGATCCTCTGCTTGCATGACAACTCGCCATCCAGGTATCCCTACCCAAGCACCTGTTCCACCAGAAAACTTTACTATTCCATGAGACCCCACCTCCTCAACTATAGGGACAGCTTTTAAATCTTCCGTGTTCAGGGGTAATTTTCCCACTACTGGTAAAATACGGGGCAATTCTTCTTCTGACTCCATTCGATAAATTGGCAGACGGGGTGCTGGTCTCTGAGAAACAATAGTAAAATCAGTTAGTAACTTTTCAAGTTGTTTTCTAGCTGTTTGAGAATTAGCTAATTTAAGACCTTTAGCAATGAGACGAGATCTTTGTTGTAAGTCGTTTTGTTGCCTAGCTAGTTTCCAACATTGATAAGCTACTATATCTCCAGGGCGATCGGAAAATCCTTCTGGTATTGTTTTCATCCGAGCAAAATCCTTAATGGCCTTTGCTAACTCTTTCGCATCATCAACATCAAGATTATGCTCAACTATAAACTCAGTTGCTATAATTCTTTGCTCTTGAGTTAAAATTCTCAATTCGTAAAGAATATCACTTCCCGATCTCTCAAAGCGCGATAAAAAATCTGTTCCACTTTGCGACTGTACATTTTTTGCGGTTTTGGCATTGACAATACTTGTATATACTTGAGATCCTACTATCACCTGATTTTGCTGTACAGGTTCAAATCCTGTTGCTTCAAATATTTGCTGAGAAGTATATCCAGCTTTTTGTAGTTTTGCACAAGCTTGTCCCCACTCTACCCAGTTACTTTCTTTGCGACGTAGCAAACCAATTAAGTTTTCTATCTCTACTGGGTTTGTTGATTTTTCTTGAGAGTTGGGGGAATTTTCTGGTGTTTCGATCATAATTGATGGTGCACTTTTTTTGTTTTAAATGAATGAATAAGCTTTTGACCATCCTACCTAAAAATATATCAGCTACGGATATAAGGCCATAAGTTAATTTATTTCTGAGATATAACACCAAAAATCAAGTGGAATAATTTTTGGCGATACAAGGTTTCGGTTGAATATTGACAACTTCTAAGATAGATGGTTGTTAGATGATACCAATTCACTTTTAAAGATGTCACAAATAGTTTCAAACTTTAAATGTGAAATAATTTCCTGAAATTACTGTAAACTCAAACTTCTGAGCCGATAAAATCTTACTTTTGACTTTTGACTTTTGACTGTCTTGAGTGCGTCTTACATTCTGAGGGGGCCTCAGAATTACGCACTCGCTTTTTACTTCCGTGAAATGGTATAAAGTAGTATTTCATAAATAATGCCTATTCCCAAAACAACACCACAATCTGTTAATATTATGGCACTTGGTGGACATTAAACAAATTGCTTCTAATGAGAGTTGGGCTTTTCTTATGCCTGGCCTAGTTAAGACTGGATAAGATAATAAAATTAACAGGAAACTTTTAAGCATCCAATCACATCAGCTTTCCGTTTAACCTATCCTTGGCATCAATAAGTATTAACAGTTTGGGGAAGATGTCGAAAATTGAATTAGTATTATGTTATTTTCGGGTTACAATTGCGGAGGTTTGTTTTAATGGAAGCAATTCCTCAACAGTTAGATAGCATAAAAAGCCAACTGATGAGCTTAACTAGAAGAAAAAAGCCTAAAATGCTAGTGGTAGATGATGAACCAGATAACTTGGACTTGCTCTACCGCACCTTCAGACGAGATTTTAGCGTACTAAAAGCTGAAAGTGGTATTCAGGCTTTGGAAATTTTGGCATCAGAGGGAGAGGTGGCTGTCATTATCTCCGATCAACGAATGCCAGAAATGAAGGGTACAGAATTTTTAAGTAAAACATTGCCCCAATTTCCTAATACTATCAGAATTATTCTCACAGGATTTACTGATATTGAAGATTTGGTGGAAGCAATTAATTCTGGACAAGTACATAAGTATATTACTAAGCCTTGGAACCCCAAGGAACTAAAAGGAGTTGTACAAAAGGCGGCAAATACTTATGAAAGGTTGAATCAACGTACTGAAGAATTGCTAAAAACTCAAACTCAATTGCAATTGTTGAGCAATGTGGTTAATATATCTCAAAATTCTGAGACAGTAGAGCAAGCTTTAGAGGAAATTGCATCTGTCTATAGAGAGGCTTTTTCTTGTGATGTATGTATTTTGCAATTGATTGAGGATAATGGTCTAACTTCAATTCAAGGGGTTAGTAGTAATTTGGGTAAGGTGGACAATTGGTTGGCTAACGATCCTCTGGCAATTGAAGCGATCGCTTCTCAAAAGTTACAAGTTGTGATGGATGTATCAGAAGATATTGAGCTTTCTAATGTGGCAAATTATCAAATTTCAGGAATAAAGACTCATATTGTCATTCCAATTTCCTATCGGCAAAAACTTGTGGCCTTGATATCCTTACAATGGCAACAACCCAGTAAAATACTTCCAGAAGAACTTGATACAATTAATATCTGTACTCAACTACTGGCATTGGCTTTGAATAGTTTTGCATAGCTTCAGGCATACTATAAGCTTTACTTATAAAAATTAGGTAGGCCAAATATTTGTATTCCCATAAATTTATGTTCCTAGCTCCGCTTCTCTCTAACGACTCTACTAAAGTGGAACACATAATCTCTATACTTAGCATAGCTGCCTCCTACCATTCAGCAAAAGTCTCTATCAACTTACTATAAAAATGAAAACTACTACTTATGATTAATAATTCCACAGAAGTTCAGGCCATATTTAACAGAATTGCCCCAGTTTATGACCAACTTAATGATGCACTAAGTCTGGGACTACATAAAATCTGGAAGCAAATGGCTGTAATGTGGAGTGAAGCTAATGATGGCAATACCTGCTTGGATTTATGTTGTGGTAGTGGAGATTTGGCTTGGATGCTGGCCAAATGTGCGGGTAGTCAAGGTATAGTGTATGGAGTAGATTTTTCTGTACAACAATTGGCGATCGCTCGTAACCGCAAATCAACTTTATTTGGTCAGGTTAGTCCTATTAATTGGGTAGAAGCAGATGCCTTGAATTTACCCTTTGCAGATAATTATTTCGATTGTGCTACAATGGGATATGGTTTGCGTAATGTCTTGGATATTCCTCATTGTTTACAAGAGTTATATCGAGTCCTCAAGCCCAATTCTAAGGCAGCCATTCTCGATATGCACCGTCCTAGTGCTTCTTTAGTAAGAAGTTTTCAACAGTGGTATCTGGATAAAGTAGTAGTTCCTGTGGCTCGTAATTTGGAGCTAACTCAGGAATACGCCTATATTAGTCCAAGTCTGACAAAATTTCCCACTGGGGTAGAGCAAGTACTATTAGCACATCAAGCCGGATTTGTCAATGCAAAACATTATCCTATTGCTGGGGGTATGATGGGAATATTAGTAATTACAAAATAATTTTTCAACTGATAATCTTATAATTGTTATTAGTCTTGTCAAAAGTAGATAGTCTGAAATAATTAAAGTTGTCTAATATCTGGCTTTATTTTGTACCACCAATCGCAGGTGGAATTATTGGGTATTTCACTAATGATATAGCGATTAAAATGCTATTTCGCCCTTATCGTCCTTACTATGCTTTTGGGCAAAAGCTACCCTTTACTCCTGGATTAATTCCTGCGAACCAAGAACGTTTAGCAAAGCGAGTTGCTGATACTATAATGGGTTCTTTGTTAACTCCTTCAGAGTTGCAGAATTTAGCACGTCGTTTGTTGCAAACGGAGCGAATGGAGGCAGCTATTCTTTGGCTGTTACAAATGTCCTTAGAACAATTTAAAATCGATACAAGTAAGAAAACTGCTAAAATTCTAGCAAATATTCTACGGGATCTATTAGGTCAATCTTTGCCAAGACTTCTCAAAGTTTGGGCAAAAAAAGAAGATTTTTTGGAAGCTCAACTCAACCAAATTTTTGACCAAGTCTTGCTAGAGTTTCAACTAACAGAAATGCAGGCAACTCAACTATCAGATTGGTTGCTTAAAATTGTACTACCACCAGATATATTAAGGCAGACTTTAATTGATTTTCTCACAGATCAAAATATTTCAATTATTGATGAAGATTTTCGCGAAAAAGCTAGTGGTACTTATTGGGTAGTAGCTAATTTGTTTGGGTTGCGTAATACTTTGATTAGATTAAGAACTTTCTGTTTAGATGATAAAGAATTAACCAATCAGCGTTTAAAAGAATTAATCAGAGCATTAGGTGTTAGAGAAAGAATTCAGGAATGGTTACAAAATCTTTCCATGCAAAATTTACCTGTTTCTACGGTACGCCAGTTAAGAAATACAATGGGTGATAGTGTACGTCTATACTTGCAAGAACGTGGTGCTGATTTAATTCAAGGTTTAAGTTTATCTATAGATTGGGAGCATATTGCCGATTTAATTATTAATCGCTTACAAGCTTCATCAATAATGAATAGTTCTCTAGAGTTGGTGAGTCAAGAATTAGCTTTGGTTTTAGAACGCTATTTAGAACGGGATTTAGAAAATATTGTGGCTCAAGCAATTCCAATTTTAAACATTGACCAAGTAATTATTGACCGTGTTAAGGGTACTTCTCCTGAAGAATTGGAAGTTGCTGTTAATGTAATTGTCAAAAATGAGTTGCAAGCTATTGTTAATTTGGGAGGTGTTTTAGGTGTTGTGGTTGGTTTATTTCAGACAATATTGTTGTTGCTACAAAGGTAAGTTCAAAATTATTGTTAATGTTTTTAATATATAGGTTTTTATTCATTGAATAAGTTGTAAATATTTGGCTGGAATTGATTAGTTTTTGTAAATATTAACTACTAATTATGAACTAAGTAGTTAGGCACGAAAAAACCAAAGTATGTAATGAACAGTAAAGTTGCTCAAAAACTTCTTATATTTCGCCCCCTGCCTGATCGTCACTATAATTTTTAATACCGACCTACTTACTTCTTCAAGTTTGTATCTAAAATACTATGTCAACTCCACACTCAAATAATAATTCCTCTCAAACTAAACTTAGCCCAGAAAAATATGCTCGCCTCAAAGGTGAACTGGATGCACCTTATCGAGGACTACGGCAATTTATATATATAGCTTTCGGAGCTTCTGGTTTCACCGGAGCTTTGATTTTTTTAGCAAAAATTATTGCAGGCCAAAATATTGCTTCTACTTTACCTAATTTTGCTTTACAAGTCGGAATTGTCATCCTGATGATTTTCCTATTTCGTTTGGAGCAAAAGGCCAGTAATCGGTCCTCTTCGTCTAAGTAACAAAAGTTTAAACTTTGTAATGTGGATATATATTTGGCCATAAAAATACAAAAAAATAAAGAAAATATTACGAAATCCTTGATCCCTGTCAAGTTGTTGTTAAATAGTAAATGACTATAAATTGAGGTCAGCTAAAAATAAAGACCTTAAATATTTAAGTGGGGTCAGCTAAGATAAAGGCCCTAAATCTAAATATAAAAAACCCTTTTTAAAAGCAAAACGCCTACTTCTAAATATATTAGGATTAGGCGTTTTGTAATTTGAGTTGTTTTCAGAATTATGGTATAGCAGAAGTGGAGAAGGAAAAATCTTACGTTGTCTGAGTTTTAAGCTTTTGATTTTTTCTAGCCTTTCCTTAGACTGCTATAGAACTAGAATACTTTTTGTGATGGTATAAGATAAAGTTAAATCTTACTATCTGTTTCCTGTCTGTAAGAGCAATGAAACCTTGTCTCTTATCAAGTAGAAAACTACTGTAAAAAATGAACAAGAAGATTTGTAATATAGACTACTGTTTTAATAAGCTAGTGTTTCTAAAGTTTCCCGTAAATATATACTAACTTGCCGATCTAAGGATATATTTTGCTGCTGACCTTCATTAATCTTACGCTCTAATTGCCATCTCTGAAAACCTGAACTTACAGCGATCGCTTGCTTCAAACTATCCCACATTCTAGATTCTGATTCATTTTTTGTAATTACTTTGGCTGAATTATTATTCCAAGAGGTAACATTAAATTTATTCATAATACTTACCTGAGTTAGTGATAAAGTTACTGAGATTTACAGCTTCTACTTCTTTAAAGATAGCTCACTATTCATAAACCAGGTATTAGTATGACTATATATGTCATCAAATCTTGACTTGTAGATATCATCTTTGGCATTGCTGAATCAAGTTATGAAAATAAAAACTGAAGAATCTCAAATATTTGTCATTAAATAGTTTAGCAATCGCAAAAAAATACAAATCATACCCACGCATCAGCAACGTCCCATCTGTAATTTATTCAAACATTAAGATAGGTAGGTATTAAACCTACCTATTTCTCAAATTATTTGCTAGTAATATCATGTCTCATGAAACAACTGTAATAAACATTGCTTCTCCTAACCCGTAGGGATATTGCATAAAAAGTCCCTATATGTGAGTTAATTAATGTGACTTGATATAAATCTCTTTTGTAACTCTCCTAAAACTATTGTAATTTCTAAACTCTAGAGCTTTTGTATATCAGATGATCGCCAGCTTTTTTCTTCCTAGAAATTCCAGATAGCTGTTAAATTGCCAAAATTTGATCGTCAAACTTTGTATTTCTTGTTATATCTCCTTTCGGTGGAAGTTCAAATCATAGAAAAAACCGGAGAGTAACAAAAGAGGGATATTACTTCTGCCTGATAATGAGTATTTTAAATAGACAGTTTCCGGCGCTTAGTTACCATTTGGTAGCCTTCAACTATATCACCTTCAGCCCAATCACTAAAGTTGTCTAAGCTAATGCCACATTCATAACCTGCGTTGACTTCTTTTACATCATCCTTGATACGCCTTAGCGAGTCCAGTACACCTTGGTGAATAACTTCTCCTTTGCGACGTATTCGCACCTTACAATTACGGATAACTTTGCCAGAAAGCACATAGCAACCTGCAACAGCACCACGATTAATCGTAAACACAGCACGTACTTCTACTTCACCTAACGGTTCCTCTACTAGCTCAGGGTCTAATAGACCTTCCATTGCCCCTTGAACATCATCCAACAGTTTGTATATGACGTTGTACTCCCGCACATCTACTCCTGCCGCATCCGCTGCTTGACGTGCTCCTGATGCCATCGTTGTATTAAAGCCAATAATCACAGCTTCACTAGCAGCTGCTAAGTCAATATCTGTTTCTGTCACTTCTCCAGCTCCAGAGAATAATAGCCTTAGTTGGACTTCTTTTTGAGGTAGTTGTCGCAGAGCTGCAACAATAGCCTCAACAGAACCTTGAACATCTGCTTTTAGTATCAAGTTTAGTTCTTTGAGGTCTCCTGCTTGGGCACGAGCTGAAACAGCACCAAGAGTTGTCCTACGCATAATCCGAGATTCTCTTTTAGCATCTGCTCTATCTGTAGCAATTGATGAAGCATCTTTTTCATTTTCAAATACATCAAACTCATCACCAGCTTGAGGCACGTCTCTGAGACCAAGAACTTCTACTGCAAAAGATGGACTTGCTTTTTCCACCCGGTCGCCTCGGTCATCAATCATTGCCCGCACTTTTCCGTAGACGGAGCCAGCAACTACAATATCTCCCACTTTCAAAGTCCCATTTTGTACTAACAAACTAGCTACTGGTCCTCTAGCTTTATCTAAGTGAGCTTCAATTATGGTGCCTTTGGCCAAACGTTCTGGGTTGGCTTGCAAGTCTTCTACCTCGGACACTAAAAGAATCATTTCTAGTAAGCTATCCAGATTCTGTTTCTTGATCGCACTAACTGGAACCATAATAGCGTCACCACCCCATTCTTCAGGAACTAAGCCATGTTCCATCAATTCTTGCTTAACACGATCTGGGTTAGCTTCTTCCTTATCAACCTTGTTAATTGCTACTATAAGTGGTACTCCTGCAGCTTTCGCATGGCTGATAGCTTCTATCGTCTGTGGTTGTACCCCATCATCTGCTGCCACAACTAGCACTGCGACATCTGTAACTCTTGTTCCTCTAGCTCGCATTGCAGTGAAAGCTTCGTGACCAGGAGTATCTAAGAATACTACTTGTTGCATCTTACCTTCATGTTCAACATCAACATGATAGGCTCCAATATGTTGAGTAATACCGCCTGCTTCCCCTGCTGCTACTTTAGTTGCACGGATTGAATCTAGAAGACTGGTTTTTCCATGATCGACGTGCCCCATAATTGTTACTACTGGTGGACGACGTTCCAGTTTTTCTAGATCGGCATCTTCTAGCATTTCAGTGGTTTTCTTCGCTGCTGATTCTTCTTCTAGGGCTTCTACAGGAATTCCTTCTTCTTCTGCTACCATTTCTATGGTGGCAATATCTAAGCTTTCTGTAATGTTGACTGCTATGCCTTTCATAAACAGTCTTTTAATAATCTCTGTTTCTGATACTGCCAAAGCTGTTGCTAATTCTTGAACTGTCATGCTCGAATTAATTACTAGCTTTTCTAAAGGTTGAGCTTCAACAGATTGATTTTGTTCAGCAATTTCAGACTTGACAGGTTGCTGTGATTTACTAGATTTCTTTTTGATGCTGGGAGCGTTGTTACCAGAATTGGATTTAGTTTTGCCAGGACTACTGTTTGGTTTTGGTGGGCGAGCTAAAGATAAGCTCATTGTTACTGGTTCTGGCTTATTTAAAAGTTCTTCTAAATCTTCATCATCATCTTCTAGGAGTGGTTTTGGACGAAGACGTTTAGCTTTTGCACTAGCTTTAGCATTTTTCTGAGCAATTTCGCTTGAATCTTCTTCTTCTTCTTCCCAAGTTGGACCTTTCTTTAATTTTGCAGATGGAGGCTTACTTGGAGATATTATTTTTCTTCTTGGTTTTTCTACCTCATTATAATCTAATTCTATTACTTTTTCTTCTGGCTCTTTTTCTTCTGTTATATCTAAATCAATATCTGTATCTTTTGGAGAATCAACTGATATTTTTAGTCTCGGTTTTGGTGCAAGTTGAGGTTTTTGTAATTCTTGAACTTGCTTTGGTTTAACCGTAGGTCTATCTCGATGTTTTTGCTTTGACTGACTTGAAGTTTCAGGGCTGAGAATAGGTGGTCTTACACTTTCTTTTTGAGAAGTATCTTTGTTTTCCTTTTTATTAACAATTGCAGGCTTTTGAGAAGGTTTTTCTTCTCTATCTTTTCTTTTTTTACCTTCCTGCTTTGTTTTTTTATTTTTTTGATTAGGCTTTGTTATGGAGGGACTTTGTAGATTTCGATTTATGCTAGGAGGTGCTGGTCTTACAGGTGGTCTTACTAACTGGGGAACTTCTGTGACAGTTTTTTCTAATGATCTGTCTGGAGCTATATCTGTAGACTTTTTATCTACTGCTGATACAGATTTACCTTTTTCTCCCTCTAGCTTTAGGGACAGGTTTGGCCTTGGTTTACTGAGAGGTTGAATTTGCCGATCTAATGCTTCCGGTGCTGGAGGTTTTGGAGGAGTTGCCACTAATTGAACGTTATTATTATGGGTTTGGGTTTGATTTTTGAGTTTAGCTCTTTCTTCTAATGGTTTTGGTCTTGGTTTGCGTATTTCTAATATCTGCTGTTTTTTACCCTCGTTATGATTGAAAGTTGACTCTTGATTTTGAGAGTTACTTTTTTCTGGAACAGCAGACCTACTGGGAGAGTGGGGTAAGCTTTCTGCTGTTTTGCGGATTAGTTCTGCTTCTGGTTCTGTAATAGTACTGCTGTGACTCTTCACAGATATGTTGAGCTGTTCACAAACTGCTAGTATATCTTTGTTATCCAAATTCAATTCCTTTGATAATTCGTAAATTCTTACTTTTCCGTTGTTCATCCACTCTACCCTCTCTTTTACAAATCTATAATTTTACATTGTTATAATGTTTATTTAACGACTACACTACAATCATACTAGCTTTAGGCTCAGTTTAGCTACTTAAAAGCTTTTTTTTTATTTTCACTGCTTTCAGTTTATGAATTGTTTAGCTACTGTCTCGATTAAGTTTATATTTTACTTAAAACCCATCACTATTTAGATTGGAGAAATGAGTATTTCAGAGTAGTTCCCTGAAAGTCTACTTGCTCCATTTATTAACTAGACTTGATTTTTTTGGATAGGTTAAAAATTATACATATAAGTTAAATTTTTAAGCAATTTTATTAATTGCAATTTCACAATTTCAGTTTGTGATTTTTTATACATATAATCTTTGTGGTACTTGAGTCAAGGGTTTGACTTTTATAGATATATAGATATATTGATTTCAATCATAGTTGAAGTTTACTATTTATTAATTGCAATTTCACAATTTCAGTTTGTGATTTTTTATACATATAATCTTTGTGGTACTTGAGTCAAGGGTTTGACTTTTATAGATATATTGATTTCAATCATAGTTTAAGTTTCCTAAGACATTTATTGCCCTCGGAATATCTATCTTAGCAGGATTTATAATTTTTCTGTGGTCTCAATGCTGTGTTAAGCTGTTCAGCTATCTAAAATTAAAATGCACCATAGCTCAGTAACTTATAGCTATATATTAATTTAGAAATGAAATATCTAACTGCTAGAGAAGATACACAAAATTAGTTGTGGTATTCGATTTATTTAGTAATTCAGAGTTAATTTGTGGATAATGCAAATATTATTCTGTTGTACAACTATTTTCAGCGATCATTTTTTGGATGAAGAATTTTTCAATCTTTGCCATAATGCTTGATATATTTCTGGTGATACATGGGTTTTAAGTGAACGGCTTAATTTATTCTTTTTACGAGCAATTTGAAAACATTCTGTTTGTGGACAAATGTAAGCTGAACGTCCTTCTCCTTCATCTAATCTAATGGTAGAAGATTTTTTAATACGAATAACTCGCCAAAAATCTTCTTTAGGAGCAAGTTTTTTACAGCTAACACACCGACGGTAATTTGGCTTCATTTTTACTTTTTCGTTGATTAAAACTTTACTCAATTACTTTTTGTTTTTTCATAATAAATTAGCAAATATTAACTAATCTATTTATAGATATTTTCCCTAATGTTTTTACTTAAAAATTTGATTTTCTCATACTTCAAATTTCCAATTAAAGTTATAAAATTCATTCATTTTACTCTTCATTAAATCCCATTGATTAATTAAAAATAATGACATTGTGCTGAAAACCTCTAATTTTGATATCTGCCATTGAAGAAGGAGACAGGAGACAGGAGACAGGAGACAGGAGGAAAATTACATGGGGATAGTCAACGACCTGCCGCTCCGCGTCTACGCTCCCCCAAGTAATGCGTGAACACCCCCGTTGACGGTGGG
>NZ_JAAHGU010000185.1:0-12075 GCF_010692685.1 Okeania sp. SIO2F5
GTTAAGAGAAAATCGGGGTAGTCATTCAAAGTTGATTCTGGAAGCAAGAAGTGATTTATGTGGTTTAGAAGTTGGTGGGGAGTCTTGGGAGAAAACTTGGATTAATTAGGGTTTGCTGAAAAAGTCTTATGGGTGAGGGTAGGAGACAGGAGACAGGAGACAGGAGACAGGAGAAATTGGAATGAGCGAGGAGGTAGGAGCGGGCGTTTTGTCCCAAGATTGTTCTGCGCAACTCTTGACCAAAATCCGCTCCTAATTGAACCATTACCACCCAAAACCTCGCACTTTTTGATACTTAAAAAGGCACTTACCTTTATCTATCAATGCTTTGAGATTTAATCAGCAAGCCCTAATTAATATAATAGACATCTCCAGAAAAGAGGCAGTAGGCAGTAGGGAGAAAGAATTGATAATTCCTGTGTGAGAATTGATTTTATTTTTTATTTTTGGAGATGTCTAATACCAAATTTACAAGACTTACACAAAATTAGGGCGTTATTTTATGCCCTAACTGATTCTTAAGTCTTCTTCCTTATTCTGTCTAGAAATGCTTAATTATTACTAATCATCTGGACATGATATTACACATTTTCTGGTCAAAAAATACCTGTTTGAGTAACATTCCGCAGGAAGAGTCGATCTGCATAAGGGAATTACATCAATGCCCTAAAAATGCCTGGGAGCTTTAGTAGTAAAAGAATTATACTTTTTCAAATCAAATTTTCTACCTGTATATATTTGAGACTATTTTATGGCTCTATTTTTTGTAATTCCCAATAAAAATAAATTCTCTTGCAGCCGTTGTATAAAGGCTCAAATTATTTTGAGTGTGGCATAGTTACTATAGTAATCCTAAATCATTGATGATAATTTTATTGCTTCGGTTTCCGTCATTACCGAATAATTAACTAATTAATAATTAAATAATTCTGGTTTAAAGCCTCCCCTTGATCGGGGAAAAAGCGGTCGAGGGATGGATGGGTTTCCTAACCATATCCAATCAACCAAGAAAAAAGAAATAATATTTCCTTATATTCAATCAAGAGCGGTTTTAACCAGAGGTAATTATCAATTATCCATTAATGAACTGTTCTCTATTCCCTAAAATTTACAATATCTCACAACTAAAATAAGATTGCTATACAATGATTCATCAGTTAGGTTGATACTTCATGCTCATCTAGGAGATAAAAAAATATTGGTATTTCCAGTTTTTTTTCCTCCTCATAAAAGTTCCCATCTTGAACAGGAATAAATAATGATAAATTCAGTTCCATACCCCCCTTAAAAAGTAAAAATATATTTGAAAATAACAGAAGTACGAGGCTGATTTAAGATACTCTATTATACAACATTTATCCCGTTTTTAAATCACAAATTATTTGTATAATCATATACAGAAATTTGATTCATTGTTAAAACAATAATTATCGATTTATTATATTAAGTTGATATTATTTTTAAGCTCTCTAGTTCCCTATTATCTTTCACCTTTTCCAGAATATTTTCTACAAAACCTTTCTGAAAACTCCTACAGAAGACCAAAATCATAAAAGGGTTTTAATTTAATCACAACAGTGTTAGTCTCAGAAGTTGGAGGAGAACAAAAAATATTTTCTCTTTCATGCAATATGATTAAAAACCATTTCTAATTAATTGACTATGAGTGCATCAACTTCTGTTCTATCAGCTTGGCAACTATTAAGAAATCGTGAAATTACTTGCCAACAAGCATTGGAAAATTTAGTAGATAAACGAGGAATAGTAAATCTACAACTACTTGATAAAGAAGTAGCATATCGTTTCTTTAGAGAATTTCCAGATCGAAAAGATTTACCACCAGTTATTCCCCTACTTTTATGGCGTAACTGTTATTATTTAGCCTCCCCTGTAGAAATATGTGCCGATGAGATGAAAAATATGAGCGATCGTACTTTTTCTGACATCAAAATTATTTTTATTGCAGAAAAAAGCTATAGTGCCTGGTATCATAGAGAAAAAATAGACCCCAAGTCTATTTCTGGGAATCAGTTAATTAATCCTTTAACTGGAGAGCTAGAAGAAGAAGATGTCAGCGCCACCACAGAATTATATCTTTCCCAAGCTGCAGACCAAATTGGTCGGATTAAAACAATCATTTCCGGTGCTCTGCGTAACCGTGCTAGTGATATCCATCTTGAACCGACTGGAGATGGTTTACGAGTACGTTACCGTATTGATGGCATCCTCAGAAATATTACCACCCTACCAGCAGATATTGGTCGTCGAGTAGTGGTTGCTATTAAGGTGATGTGTGATATGGATATCGCTGAAAGTAGATGTCCTCAAGATGGGAGAATTAGCGAACAATATGTAGGAGAGGATGATTCTAATATAGGAATAGATTTACGAGTCAGCACCCTTCCCTGTGTCGGAGGGGAAAAAGCTGTGATTAGGTTACTAACTTCCAAAAATCCTTTTTCTAGTTTGGATAAATTGGGATTTTCTGAGCGGAGTTTGAGTGTATACAAAAGTTGGTTACATCAACCACAGGGAATGATTATTTTTACAGGACCAACTGGTTCTGGAAAAACAAGCACCCTATACACCAGTTTGTTATCAGTGACAACAGAACACGTTAATGTCGTTACTGTTGAAGACCCAGTAGAATATGTATTGCCCGGAATTACTCAAACTCAGGTAAATGAAAGAGCAGGAATGACTTTTGCCGCTGGTTTACGGGCAATTTTGCGTCAAGACCCTGATATTATTATGATGGGAGAAATACGCGATCGCGAGACAGCGGATACAGCAGTAAGAGCTGCATTGACTGGTCACTTAGTCTTGACTACTCTTCATACTAATGATGCTATAGGTGCAATTCCTCGGTTAAAGGATATCGGTCTTGACCCTGCTTTGATGAGTGATGCGCTATTGGGTATTGTTGCACAAAGATTAGTGCGAAAAATTTGCCCCCATTGTGGAGAAGCTTATACTCCCACAAATGCCGATCTACAAATATTGGGTTTAGAGCAGCCGCAAATATTACCTTCTATGAGTTTGGCTGTGAGCAAAAGTCTATCTGCTTATGCTTCTGCTTTGAATAATGGCAATGGGGGGCAAACTATATCTGCTGTTACTCCGAGTATAAAACATGAAATTCAGGGAAAATGGCGTATTGGTCGTGGTTGCTCTAATTGTTTCCATTCTGGTTATTCTGGTAGAGAAGCAATTGTAGAATTATTGGATGTAGATGATCGGGTTCGTGAGTTGATTTATGAAGGTACTATGACTCAATTACAGCGTTATTTGAAGCAAAATGGTTTTGTTTCTTTCCAAACTGCTGCTGTTGAAAAGGTAACTCAAGGAATAACTACAGTTGAAGAAGTACAGCGTGTTTTGCCACGTAGTGCTTTATATACTCACAATTTTACCAGAGGTTGATATTAAATAGGGTTTGCTGAAAAAGTCTTATGAGTGAGGGTAGGAGTCAGGAGTTAGGAGTCAGTAGGGGAGGCATGGGTAGGGCGACGTACAAGAGAAAAAAAGAAGGAAGATAAAGAAGAAAGTTTTTTATCATCAGGACTTACGCATACCACCGCATATAGTAGGGGTTGACGACCGTTAACCCCTGCAAATGGTGTATAATTTTGTCTTTTGCGTAATATCATGTCCGCTTGAATACTTTTGAATACTTATACTTTGGTGGAAGGAAGACAGAGGGTAGAAGGCAGCTATGCTGTTTGCGTAGCATTCCGTAGGAAAGAGTTTCTTTTAATTGAAACTTAATTCTATACACAAACGATGCTATCGGACATGATATAAGTCCGGATCATGGTATTAAGTGATTAAACTGATACACATAACTTTCCAGGTAGACCCTAATGGTGTGTAATATAACTTTTTGGCGTTGGTGATTTGAGGTATGATATCATTTCCAGATCATTAGGGGTCAAAAAACTTTCTCCCTCTATTCCTCTTTCTTATTCTTTCTTCCCTCCTGAGTTCTGAGTTCTGACTCTTAAGTAATTAAGATTAATATCATACACTAATTCACCAATGCCAACTTTTTTTAGTATCCTCACCCATTTTTAGGTTTCTCAGTCCAGTTATAGTGCGCTAACAAAGTTTAACCGATAATTATATCATTAATTATAGCAGTTTTCACAAAGGTAGGCTACAGAACTTCTGCCCTCAGCATAAGTGCCTTCTGCCTTTAAGTAAAAATCTCTGTATTCTATGTTAATGAAAACTGCTATAATATGATCTATGGATAGATATTTCAAAAATATAGCTGTTTTTTAGGCAGTCCTACAACTATAATGGTATGGATTGAACTTGGGACAAATTACCTGATGATGTCAGCTCCGATGATCAAGAAAGAAGATGTATTTTGGTTTCTTTCCTACTCATAGTTTTTTCCACTCTAGGTCTCCCCTATTCCCCTAATCTCCCCTACTCCCTCTACCATTACGCGAGCAGTACTACAGTTTTTTGTTTAATGCCGGAGTGGACTAAATAACCTCTGTTTTCTGCTTTTCTTAGTGAAAACTGCTATGAGCGATCGCCTAGCTAAAATTATTTTGAAGATACTTCTGTATCAGCTTCTGGAAAACGAGTAATATCATCTTCCCCAAGATATTCCCCATTTTGAATTTCAATCATTACTAGAGGAATTGTACCAGGATTTTCTACACGATGTGCTGTGTTTGGTGGAACATAAGTTGATTGTTTTTGCAGGAGCAAATGTTCTGTACCATCAAACACAACTTTAGCAGTACCAGAAACCACAATCCAATGTTCACTACGATGATAGTGCATTTGGGTCGTAATATGATGTTTTGGTTTGACCTCTATACGATTAATTTTGTAACGTGGACCTTCTTCCAACATTGTGACTGTACCCCAAGGCGGTGTTCTTGTAGGATGTTCATGTTGACTTGAAACCGTAACTTCGGAATTTACAACTGGGGTCGAAGACTGTTGATTATTTTGTGTTTCACTCATAAATTTTTTTTCGATTACATCAAATAATAATCTACTTTCACATTTTACTACAGAATGCCATTTGCATCCTCCCGACGCTGCTCTAGGAGACAGTGCAAGTCCTGCTCCATTGCTGATAGGGGCTTTTTGCTAGATAACATCAAGTTTTTTGTTTTAATCTTGCTTTTAGGATGTCTTATTTTATGTCCGGTTGAATAGTTATTGTATAGTTGGAGCTGGGGATTTGGTATAAGGAATGACAAAAGTGGTTTTATTTGTTCTTTCTCTTTCTTGTTTCCAACTAATCCGCATTAACCCAAGGGGTAGGTAATAAAATGTTTGGGGGAATAGTCTATAACCCTGGTGTTCCCAACTAATCCGCATTAACCCAAGGGCTGGGGTCTCTTATTTTTAAGAGAAAAATGGCTAAAAAAGTTTCCAACTAATCCGCATTAACCCAAGGGGTTGGGTTGGTTATCAAAAATCGCTATGAAGGATTTTTAATACAAGTTGGTTTCCAACTAATTTGCATTAACCCAAGGGGTGGGGTGAAAGTGACACTTACTACGATGCAGCCCAGCAACTGTGGTCTTCTCTACCAGGGGTATATCGCCAGTGTGCAATAGTCTACACAGATTTTTGGCAGGCAGATGAACAGGTAGTCCCGAGCAAAAGACATGGAGCCGTGGGCCAACAAACGGGTCAGACAAGCTATATTGAAAGGTTCAACTGTACCATCAGACAACGAGTATCGCGATTACTTAGGAGAGCACTATCCTTTTGCCAGAAATGGGTGAGCGATCGCTCACCCACCCCTTCTCTAAGAATAATTATTATTATCATTCTTGGGAGGGACTAAGGTATTGATAAATGCCATTCTTGTCTAAAATTTGGATAATATCTGTGCTATTTTCAATTAGCGCTCGGAATCTTTGTTCATTTTCCCGCAGTTGTTTCTCTGCTTGCTTACGTTCGGTAATATCTGCACTAATGGCAACAAACCCTATCACTTTGTCTTTTGCATTTTTGAACGCATCTATCCGGATAAAAATCTGGATTATGCGATCGCCACGACTACGACAGGGAACTTCTCCATTCCATGAATTTCCATTTTTCATTGTGTCAGATATTTGTTTAGCTACTCTCTCATCTGTTATCAAACTTAGTAACCCACTAATAGCATTTAATTCTTCTACTGTTGCGTAATCAAAAAGTTGAGTAAATGCTGGATTTTGATAAATGTGATTACCACTAGCATCTGTCATACTAATCGCTTCACTGCTACTTTCTACAGCTTTACCTATCAATGCTAGAGCTGTTTCTGTTTGCCGAAGTTCAGTAATATCAAGTCCAACAGTACACGCTGCTTGACTCTGATTGTATTTTTGAGTAACTATGAGATATTGACCTACAGATGATTTCATTTATTGTACAGTAACTGTGGAATTACTATCAAAAAAATCACGTACAAATTTGGGAAATTCTGCATCATCTCCACTCAGAAAACCAATCTTTTTACCAATAAATTCTTCTGGAGATAATTTGTAAATTTCAGCTAAATGTCTATTTACTCCTAGATAATATAAATCTGAGCTAATCCAAGAAACTAATCCTGGTATTACTTCTAAAAGTGTTTGTAATTGTCCATCTGTTATTCATAACAGCAAATATAATTAGATATATCAGTATAATTTTTTTTATACATCCTAAGTAGGTTGAGCATCTTGCCCTATACTGAATTAATTAACTGACTCAAGGCTGATAGCTATAGTACAGAATTACAAAGATCAAATTTTTTTAAATATGAGAATGACAGATAAAATACTAATAGTTTTTAGTATCATCACTTGAGTGGAGTATTTTTCGATACTATTAAGAATATTCTTTAAATCAGTTATTTCTATATTTAAGCCTTGATTAGGAGCAGTTACTCTTGTTATAACTCCTAGATTATTCGTACATTTATTCAATCCAGAGTCAGTTTAGCTACAGGTAATTATAGAGATAGTTTATCCCTAATAAATACATTTATAGAGCATATAGCATATTTGTAATTTATCACAAAAAAATATACTGTCAATGAAGATAATTCAACTTTAAAATCTGTTCCTCATTTTTTTATATTCTAAAATTCAGGAAATAATACTTTTCAAAATTTCCCAGAAAATAACTATTTTAATGTTTTTAAAACTAATGATTAAGGAGCAATATTTTCTGATGAATAGAAAACTGCTACTAAGCAGGCACACAAAATCAATTGCCGATTTTTGTCATCAAAATATATTCTTAGATCAAAGAAAGCAAAATGGTAATTTAGATCGGATTTATTAGAGAATTAAATACTGAGATGAAAAAACTTTGAGAAAGAATAGTTTGCAAAGTAAATTTCCTCAAGTAAGAGACAGAGCTATAACAATTTTATTTCAGTTGCGGGTAAAAATATCTTTTAATTTAGGGAAAAGGGAACATGGAATAAAGGTAAAAGTTTCAGAGTTTTTATATATCCTTAGATTTTTTACAGCAGAAATAGACTTAAGATATTTAGATGAAAGTAGATTTTCTTTGAAGGCAGATATTCCTGACGGATGGCAAGAACAATCAGAAATAATAACCTTCAAGAGTTGTCAAAGTAAAAGAATTCATGTTCTGGGATTAATGGAATGTAAAAATCAACTAAATTACGAAATACATCAGGGAGTAATTGACAGTGAAATAGTCATTAATTTTTGAGATAAGTTTAGTAAAGATTTAGCTAAACTCTTGTTCTGTAGTTATAGATCAAGCTTCAATTAATACGAGCCTTGAACAAGGAAGAAGAAAGAAGGAAAAAGTGGATGGGTACTAAAATCCCAAGGAATTGTAAACACTGTGTAGACGGTAAAGTTTTGCTACATCTTAGTTAATAAGATCATAGAGAGTAGGAAGATAGTCAATTATGAATAATATATCTTCACTTCATGTCTATAATCGTTAAAAACATAACTATGCTTGACTCATTATTTAATAATTGAAGTATTGAATAAACATAGATTTTTTTTATATAATGGGGCATATGTAAATGATTAAAATATCAATTATTAAACGATATATAATAATATTTTAATAAAATCTCCTACAATTTTATCCCGATTATTTTCTGTTAAAACAGGCACATGAACAAATATACATTTAGTTTGATAACAACTCATATCGAGATATTTTAAAACTGAATAATACAAGTCTTCGCAAACAAACTTTCCTGCATCATTACTAATCTCAGTCACATCCAAACCTGCAACTAACTCTGCTAAATTAATAGAAGTTTTCATCACCACTTCTCCACAACTAGCTTGAGATTCTATTGTGAGAATTTCCCTTGTTTGTGCCATACCACAACAAATAATCACATCAGGCTGAATCTCTTCTATTTTAGCAATAACAATCTGTGTAGCTAGCTGTGAATCAACAGGTAACTTTCTTAAAAAACTTAACGAATAATTAGTTGATTTTTGCACAGATATCAGACCAAGTAAATCATCAGAAGAATTAGATTTATGGTGAGGTTCCCATATATCAAATGATGTCAGTAACACTTTAGTTTTCATTTTTAAAACAAAGACAAAATAAAAAAATCTGTAAATTCTTTAAATTATACTAACTTATTAACTATAATAAAATTGCCAATCACAAAATAAGGAGAAAAATTAATGCCAACCATTGCAGTCATAGACTACGATATGGGTAATTTACATTCTGTCTGTAAAGGTTTAGAAAAAACTGGTGCCACCCCAAAAATTACAGATTCTCCAATAGAAATAGAACAAGCTGATGCAGTAATTTTACCAGGAGTAGGGTCTTTCGACCCGGCAGTGCAACACTTGCGCTCGCGCTACTTAGAAACACCCATAAAACAAGTTATTGCTTCAGGTAAACCTTTTTTAGGTATATGTTTAGGTTTGCAAATATTATTTGAAAGTAGCGAAGAAGGTCAGGAACCAGGTTTAGGAATACTTTCTGGAAAAGTACGTCGGTTTAAATCTGAACCTGGTCTGACAATTCCCCAAATGGGTTGGAACCAACTACAATTTACTCAACCAAACCATCCTTTGTGGAGTGACATAACTTCTCAACCTTGGGTATATTTTGTTCATTCCTACTATGTTGACCCCACTGACTCTCAAGTTACAGCAGCAACAGTCACCCACGGCCATCAAACAGTCACAGCAGCAGTAGGGCAAAACAATTTAATGGCAGTACAGTTTCACCCAGAAAAATCTTCTACTCTTGGACTACAAATTTTGTCAAATTTTGTTAATAAAGTTATATCTGAAAATTTGGCCTTAGCTGGTTAGAGCAACCATGAACTTAAGGATATATGGAAATCGTCCGTTAAAAACTTTACCAGGAATGACCACTCGTCCGACTTTGGCCAAAGTTCGAGAAGCAGTCTTTAATATTTGGCAAACTAATATAGCTGGTTGTCGATGGTTAGATATATGTGCAGGTGTGGGTTCCATGGGTGCCGAAGCTTTATGTAGAGGAGCATCCTTAGCCATTGCAATTGAAAAATATGGCCCTGCTTGTGCTGTAATTGATCATAATTGGCAACTTGTGGCCAGTTCATCTCAGGAATTTCAGGTGTTGCGGGGAGATGTGTTGAAACGTTTAAAAGTGCTGGTAGGGCAGAAGTTTGACTTGATTTATTTTGACCCACCTTATGCTAGTGATTTATATCAACCAGTATTAGAGGCGATCGCCCAATATCAACTTCTAGCACCAACCAGCGAGTTAGCAGTGGAACATAGTCCCGAAGGATTGTCTGTTAAATCTGTGTCCACCTTAGAAGTTTGTCGGCAGAAAGTCTATGGCAATACAGCTTTGACCTTCTTTAGTCTCACTCAAGAGGAGAGATTGACTGATCTAGTCGATGTTTAATTGGTTGCCCCGTCGATATTGTTGGTAAGCTGCAAAAAATAGTCCTGCCAATGTCACGAGGATGAGACCTAGTACGATTCCAGAAAGTAATGGTTCTACCACGAAGCCAACTCCTTATAGTTGAAATTTTTATTTGTTTATCGATCAATATTACTATTTCTTTTGAGTCTGGGGATAAAGTGCCAGTAAAGAAATCCCAGGCCAATATATAAAACCCTTATGGGATCTATATTAAAAATACTAGGAGCAGATGGGCAGATGGGGCGTATTAAAGTATTTTCAATTATTGCTTTAATCCATGTATAACCTGCCTCTCAAATTTTTACGCAAGTATACCAAAAACTACAGTGAGAAGATACGGATATTCATCATGGAGGAGTATGAGAATATTTTTCTAGTTGCCTTCTATCCCACATCCCACGGACGACTCCATGGCTCAAAAATGTCATCAAGGTCAATATACCAAATTGGTTCTATATACAAATATGAATAATATAGTTCCTCAAAGTATTGATTAATATTAAATCTTTGTACTTGACATAAAAGAATTACCTTAAAAAGAGCCATACTGTTAAGGTATATTAATTGATATTAAACTTTCTTGTAGATAGTTTTTGAGATATAAAGATTTTGGATAACCAGCTTGCTGATACCAAAAAAGAAGTCTTACTCAAGTGGAGCGCCTTAGCTGGTGTGGCTTTCCTGTTGGCCATCCTATTTATGTTCTTAGGATTTAGGCAGTTTCAGGTTTCCGATCCTTATACAAATAGAGTATTGTCTATTGATGGAGACCCAGTTCAAGGCCACGCAATTTTTCAAATGAACTGTGCAGGTTGTCACGAGTGGGTTTTAGAAAGTCAGATAGGACCATCTTTAGAAGGAATTTCCCAACGCAAGTCAGATGTGGCAATTATTAAGCAAGTAGTTAGTGGCCAAACACCACCTATGCCCCAATTTCAGCCCAGCGACCGGGAAATGGCCGATTTATTAAGCTATTTAAAACAAATGTGATTTAAAAGTAAAAAGGGGTTGCATAAATAGGTGCAGCTTTGCTATTATTAAAAACGTTGCCGATGTAGCTCAGTTGGTAGAGCACTCGACTTGTAATCGAACGGTCAGGAGTTCGAGTCTCCTCATCGGCTTTTTTTATCTCAAAGTTGGTTCAAGACCCGCGCTCTCCCAAAGGGGAGTGTCCTATGGGAAAACCAATCAATTTTGTGGTTTTGCCAATAGTGTGTTAAGATTAAATAAGGCTACTGAGCTAGCAGTGTCAATCTGTGGAGCGACCGTAAGACCAGAAAGAGGGAAAGGCCTCGGAGGTAGGTGCGTTAGAAGCCGAAAGTCCTAATCTGCGAGGTTTAGGAATCCTGCGTTGTCGCGCCATGTGCAACGTCGGGAGGATTTCAAGAGTTCAAATTTTTATCTCAACTTTGCTTGGAGAACCGCGCTCTCCGGCCTGTGGGAGCTTCGGGAAGAAAAGCAATCAATCTTGATATCTCACACACAATTATGTTAGACTGTGAATAATTCTCAGTAAGTAATAGATGGTTGAGAAAGCGTACAAATTTAGGTTTTACCCTACTCTAGAGTAAGAAAACTTGCTAAGGAAGACCTTGGGTTACGTGGGTCTAATCTACAACAAAGCTTTAGCTGAATGGACTCAAGCATGGTATGAGAGGCAAGAACGAGTAAGCTATAAACAAACCTCAGCCATGCTTACCTCCTGGAAAAAGCAAAAAGATTTAGAATTTCTCACACAAGTAAGTTGTGTTCCATTGCAGCAAAGCTTGAGACATTTACAGACTGCTTTCAGCAACTTTTTTTCAGGCGTTGCACAGTGACGAATGATTACGAGAATTGAGGAATTTGCCGATGTTTCAAATCATAGATCAGCAAGGGAATTGATTTGTACAACATATCAATGGACTTGGAGTAGCACAAAGTTTTGCGATGTAACCTAGCTAAATAGGGTTTGCTGATTAAATCTAAAAGCATTGACATATAAAGGTTTTAGAATTTTTTAGTTGAAAAAAAGTCCCAGCTTTTAGGTCGCTTAGGTTCAAAAAATTGGCGTTGGTGAATGTGTAATGCTCAGAAAAGAACTGGCACAGTCTTGAATTTCAAGTAATGTACCAGCAAGCCAATAGAATACTTAAGCATTGTTAAGGATTTGGAGTAACAGAGGGTTTTGCGTTT
>NZ_JAAHGU010000186.1:0-11989 GCF_010692685.1 Okeania sp. SIO2F5
GTAAACAATTTCAAGCTATAAACTGTAAATTATCAATACCATTACAGACATCCTTAAAACTTTAAGGTTTAGCGATCGCCTAATTTATGAAAAATACAGCTCATACAGTTACTTTTATATTACATTGCAAATATCTATGTAACATGTAAAGATGCCAGCGCTCATTGCTATAAGAAGGATAAAATTGATGAGAGTTTAATTCAGTCAGTCATACCAAATATCACGCATTTTTGCTACCAAATAATTGCTAAAAACATTACTGAACCTGACTTATTACTTAATAACTGAAGTCTTCAAGAAGAAGAGCATTATTTTGAGGAATTTGTAAAACAATACTTGATTTTGTACTTTAGACTATAAAAAAGTTGCAAAAATTTCATATTTGGCAATAAAATTTATCGTTGTCACCCTTCCGTTGCATGTTAAATCTTGGGTTTTATAGCACGACACAGATAGGTGAGGACATCCCTCTATTTCTCTATTTCCTACTCCCTTTTCACTCAAATTGATTGTCCTAACCAAAGAACGTACTGCTATAGTAAACAGATTTTTCAACAGCACTATTGCACTATTAGAGATAGATAGCAAACCTTGTGAAAAACCCTAAATTCATGGGCAGTCTCTACAAACTTATAGCGCTGTGCGCAGGGAACAGGCAACAGGGAACAGGGAACAGGGGGAATAAATTGCCGATCATATAAGACTTCTAGCTCTTTTGCCCCTACTACAATTTGTAAATATACCAGCGCTCATTGCTATATTAGGGATTTATAGCAGTCTAAGGAAAGTTAGGACATCTCAAAAGCTTAAAACTCAGATAATGCAAGATTTTTCCTTATTTCTTCTTCCTTCTGCGATAATACTAATTTGAAAGAATAATGTTACGAATAATAAGTGCGATAAAAAGATTTTGCAGCAAATGTCCCTTTGACGAAAAATAGAATTTACGACCTAAAAACTGGTATTGAAGCAATTCCCGTGCGACTCGGTCTGACTGACTTCCCCTCCTGGGAGAGGTTAGGGGTGGGTTGACTCCTAAGAAATAGCCTAACTATTTGTAGCAAACATTTATCAAATTGGTATAATTCTAATAAAATTCCACCTAAAACCTAAAACCCCAAACCTAAAACCTAAATTTTAAGGTTCTGACCAAGGGATAATATTATCCTCAGCTAACTGTTGAGAAACAGCGATCGCTCCATAAAGATTCAAATGACTAGGGTCAGAAAATTTGTCATAAGCATCTGGCCATGCAGTACCTAAATCTCGGAATAAAAAGTTTGAATATTCTAGAGATAACTGCTGCATATATTCCTGAAATTTTTGTTCATAGGTAGTTCGCGCCTCATCTAAATATGCTGTAGTTAAAGGCATATTCACAAATACAAAATTAATCCCTATTGACTGAGTATACTGTAGTAAATTTTTCAGTGCAGTTATTTGTTTTCCTGGCAACTGGAAGTTAGCATAATCTGCATCATATTTACCTGAAACTTTAGCATAGTTTTGATAGTAATTTTCTGGCTCAAACTTAATTGAAATTGGTAGAAAACCGTTAGATTGAAATTGGTCTAATTTATCAATATCTTCTACTGCTAAATCTTTGTCTTTTTGTTGCTGCAAAAAATTCCAATTTTTCGGATTATTGATGATTGAATTTATTAAACTTTTGAGGCGGTCGCGCTGTTGATAAGTCACCGATATTTCCTCAATTTTTCCCTGGATATTTTTAAATATTTGCTGGTATTTTTTAATGTCAAAATTAACAGATGTTTCTGATGTATTTGTCTCAATAGTAAATGTGCCAGCATCTACTTCCTCATAGCCTTCAGAACTCGCAATAATATCAAAAGTTCGATCCACTCTGCCACTATTAAGAGCGCGAACTCCATCAGCAAATATAATTAATTGCGGCAGTTGTTCTGCTGGTAAAACCTGACGTACAATTAAATCTACCACCTGAGCTGTTGCCCCATTTATGCCAAAATTATAAACTCTTAAATCTGGATATCCTGCTGTTGCTAAACTTTCCTCAAGTACTGTAGGATTAACTCCTCTCAATGCTCTAGAACTACCAACTATTAAAATATCTGGTAGTTTTTTTTCTACTTGTAAATATTGTTGATAACGAACTAACTGTTCATCTAATTGCGGACTATTAAAACTAGGATAAGTAGAAAATTCAGGAGCTTCCACAGCATCTTCATTCACTTCTGTAGGAGTTTGACAATTCGGACCCTGACAAATACTTCCAGACCGGGAAATATCTGGAAGTTGCTGTAATATTGCACCTAATTTTAGATCGGTTTGAACTGTCAACAAAATACCCATAGCAGCACAAGCAAAAGCAGTAACCCATTTACCAGAATTAAAAGTATTATATGTCAATGAATTACCCATTTGTGTAGAGTATTCTTCATTAGGAATGAACAAACGAGAAGTAATAAGTAACTGTTGAATAGCCGTAAAAAGTTGTGTTGTAACTGTGTAATTATTATGAGGAGTTAACAGCTTTGAGTCAAATTTTTCAGTTTTCTGTGGTGTTAACTTGAGAAAAACACGATCTGCTCTTTTTCCTAATAACAAATCCATTTCTGCAGAAGCAGCAAACTCCGGAGGTTGTTCCGAATACTGACGACTTCTGGCAGTAAAATTAATACCATAGCGCCACAAAGGCAATTTTTGACCAGCACGACGGCCATACACCCTGACCCCACTAATTCCAGGAACTTGAAGTTGACGCAAAAACTGAGCGATGGGTGGTCCTACTTGAGACTGAGAAGGACAAGTAGGAGCTTCACTCATAACGTGCAATAATTCCTGCTTAGGTAATATTAGTACTCGAATACCACCTGTTTGTAGTTTTTGATCGAGGTCTGGATTAAGTAATTTATTTAACAGAAAACTAATAGCTTCATAGTTTCCCTGACTTGCCAAAACCTTAGCACTTGCTGCCATCTCCGGATTTTCCGATGCTGGTAAATTCAACCAGTCGATCCAAAGAGGTGACTCTGACTTTTGTTTCGGTTCATTAATAATACAACCATAGATAGTAGCAGCTTGGATACCTCTAGGTAGAATAGTAGATAATGTAGAGGCGATCGCTTCTTTTGTCTTCTTTTTATCTGGAGCTTCTTGGTTTGAATTATTAGTATTAGTACAGAATAAATGTAATGTAGATTCTTTGAGAGTAGCTCGAATCTTGATTTCAAGAGTAGTAAATTGTTGTTGTAGCAAACGTTCAATTGCTGCCACATCTCCCCAACTTGCCCATTCTTGTAGCATCAGATCGGGTGGAGTTAGATCCACCCGCAACATCCAGTCAGGTGCAGTTTCACCCTGAACAAGTAGAGAAATTAAAGCTTCATGAAAATCTTTGAGCTTTAAGTCTCGAAGTTTTTGGGCGATCGGTTCTGCCAATAGAGATGGAGCTGGACTATAAGCTGCTTCACAAGAGACCCATAAAATTTTCTGGGTTTTCAATTCAGGACTTTTGGCAGAATCTTCTGATTGTTGGGTAGTTTCTGTTAATTTTTCCTTAAGTTGTCTTTCTCGAATACTTACATTTACAGAAACCCCTAACTCACCTAAAACTTCACTAAGATAACTAGCAATTGCATCTGGATGGCCATATTTTGCCAATCTTTGATAGGAAACCGTCAGGGGAGAATCAAGTAAATATTGGTCTAATTCTTCTGTATTTTCTGAGTCTGCTTCTAATTCATTGGGTTGTGTTGATTCAGTAACAGAAGATTTTTCTGAATCTAATCTTGGTGATGAAACCAGTTCTGAATGGTCTAATGTGTCATTTGTCAACACAGATGACTTGTGGGGAGTTGAAAGTAATTCAGAGGCGTTGTGATTAATATCTAGTTTCGGAGATTGTCCAACAGTGACTTTTCTCAGATGTTCTTCCGGTAAAGTTTGACTATCATTTTGATTTTGTGGGTGTTTTGCAGGAACAACATAATTAGACCTCAAAAGAGCATCAACTTTTGAATCAGAGGAACTAGAAGGAGTATTTATCTGTTGACTCTGAGTTCCTACCTGATTACCATCAAGTTTTACTGTCCAGTCAGGTCTCCTGCGACCTAAAGCTCGGCCACATAGAAACATCTGGTAAATTCGAGGTTGATTAGGAGGTAGTAGAGATTCTAGATCGACCTGACCCAGTGCCTGGGAAAACTGGGCTAGTGCAAAGTTCATTTCTGGACATTTTTCGGCTTCACAGAGAATATGTAAATGATTGCCACGCAATCTCACCTGTACTTGCACTTCTGGAAGTCCCAAAGCTTCCTGTGCCCAATCTCCTAAAGGAGATCGATTTTCCGTCAATATAGTTTTATTCCCTTTCATCTTCTCCTTTTTGTGGGAGACTCCCTTGCTCGGCTTAACTATTCGTTAGTGACATTTTGGACTGTAGCGTATAAACATATATAAAGGAAAGCCTATTGCTAAAATTAGTATAATATAGTTGAAAATCATGGGTATATTCGTATATTATTATACTATATGATGATCTGAGCGAAAATTTATATCATGTCCGGATAATTAGTTATCAAAAAAACTTTCTCCTTCAACTCCAGTTCTTCTTTCTTCTTTCTTCCCTCCTGAGGACTGACTCCTGAGGACTGACTCCTGACTCCTCCGTAGTTATTTATTTATCACTATTCAACCGGACATGATATTAGAGAGTATTTATCAATTGAAGAAGGCAGAAGGCAGAAGGTCTAATTGTTTATGGATTTCAACTCCAAACAATTTTAAGCACCCCCGTTGACGGTGGGGTATTAAATCAGCCACAGAAAAGATAAATATTAAATTGCGTAGGGTGCAAAGCGTTTTACGTAACGCACGCTTCCCAAGCACGCGGTGCGTGAGGTTTAAAACTGACCATTATTCCAGAAATGGTAAGTGTTTAGTCACACGCCCTATTTTTACTTTTGTTGGCAAACAGTCTCTGAGTAGCCACGGACTAATAAATTAAGAAAAATTTCTATTGATTTTAGCTTTGAATTATGAAAAATGCTATATCATCATATCAAACTTATTAATTATTTCTCACTTTTAGCTGTCTTGCCATCTTAACAATTAATATTCAACCAAACTTTAATATTATCGAATATTTGTTGAGTGGCTGAATATGCTTGAGTCTTGTTAAGCTTGCTATATTAAGTTCTAGCGTATAAACTTACTGAGGTAAAATCAATGCAATCCTTTCGAGAAAATTCCTCTGAAAATCCTACAATAAAAGCTCCCAGTTGGAAAATTTCCTCAGATATTTTACTTAGCTTGGCCACTGGTCCTGTTTTATTAGGATTATTGGGTAATAAAGCCATTAATGAATTATTACCAGAAATTGGCCTCTATAGTGAGGAAATATTTCGGGGCGATCGTCTACCAATGCTTAATTTTCCCCAAAATTCATCAGATTCCTAATTTTATTTGTTATTTGACTATTTATAGTTTCTTTCAACAAATTCCTAAGATTTTTTAAACTTAAGATTAAGGGTGCAACAACTGCCATCCTTTTCTATAGGTTAGCTCAAAGCCTCTACTACTATGTGATTAATTAACAAAAAACATTGCTGAAAGCCTAGCTCTCAAAGGGCTACTTTACTCCCAGGTGTATGATACAGTAATGTTAGTTGAAATATGCAACCCCCTACTAAATATAGGTAAAGTGTTCTCAGAAGGTCAAAATATCCGAACTTGCGGTGGCGAAAAAACAGCAAAAAACTAGAGCAAACCAAAGTATCTAATAAAATAAGATTCAGTGAATAAAACAGTAGCGGACGGCATCCGCCAACTGAGGTTAACCACCTGAATGACAGGGGACAGCACAACCTATACAATACTACCGCAATAGTAGAGCATAGTTAAGCGGTCTCGCGGGAGCCATTATCCCTACTCCTTGAAGCAAGTGGAATATGTCAAAAAAGCACATTTATTCCATGATGCTTGTTTAGTATTTGGCATTTTTCTGATTAACGATTGGGAAAATAACCAAAATGTTATAAAAACATTAACAAAAACAAAATTACCAGATAGTTGGTTTAGTGATGTAGAACTTAGAAGTATTTTAACACTAGACCTATGACTAAATGTAAGCTACTGAATAGCCTACAAAAATTTTGGCAGATAAGAGCTAGGGGGTTTAACTTGTAGATGAAAAATGACTCACGAAATTTATAGAGAAAGATTAATGACTCTCGCTTCCTTTTAATAGTGGGAAGCAAAAAGTTATTTATTGTTAAAAGAAAGGGTGGAAAAAGAGGTATTTAATGAGGAATATATATTTTTTTAATAAACGGCGTTGGTAATTGATGGGATGATTTATATTTTGGGGTACCGCTCTGTAACCTACCCCGGTTAATCATTGGGGGACTGCCCCTACAAATTTCATCCTGTAATTTACCAATGCCTAATAAACCAACAATAGTTGAAAAATCCCCTATTAGCAATAGCTATTTTGATAATTTGGTACTACTAAATCTCATTGAACGAGTATAAAAGTATCAAACAATATATTTATTTTGATATCGGCAGCTACTAAGGAATAGGTAATATGAGTTCACTACTAAAGTCAGAACAGACAACGCTAGAACAAGGGGTTAATAATCCCCCGACTAAAGTTTCAGGTATGTTTCTGGGTAATCGAATTAAAATAATTGAAGATTTATGGGAATTAGTGCTAAGGCAAGAGTGTGGCCAAGAATTGGTAAGTATACTCCAGAAGATGCGCTCGGTTAATTCTCCAGAAGGACAAGCTTTTAACTTTCTAGATTCAGAAATTGTACAACTTATTGAACAGTTAGAACTCAAAGATGCAATTCGGGCAGCTCGAGCTTTTGCGTTATATTTTCAGCTAATCAATATTGTTGAACAACATTATGAACAAAGGACTCAACAACTAGCGTACTCTAACAACAAAGGTCCGGGAAAACTAATCTTTAAAGATGATGAAGTTAAGGATGGTGAAACTTGTTCATTGCGGGTTGGAAGTATTCCTATCTGGAGCGATAACAAAAATAAACCTGAAGGAGAGGGGACATTTCATTATCTATTTCCCCTACTGCGGACTCTGAACGTGCCATCTCAATTAATTCAACGATTAATCGATCAATTAGATATCCGTCTAGTGTTTACAGCACATCCTACAGAAATTGTACGTCATACAATTAGAACAAAACAGCGACGCATTGCCAAAATTTTCCAACAGCTCGATCTAGTAGAAGAAAGTTTTTCAGAATTTTCTGTAGATGGAGAACAGGAAAATTCTGTGGTTTCATCCTGGGAAACAGAATCTCTCAAGGAACAGTTAACAGAAGAAATTCGTTTGTGGTGGCGTACAGATGAACTACACCAATTTAAACCTACTGTACTTGATGAGGTAGAAACGACCCTTCATTACTTTCAAGAAGTCTTATTTGAAGCTACTCCCAAACTACACCAAAGGTTTAAGCAAGCTCTGCATAGTTCTTTCCCTTACTTAAAACCACCTACTTTCAATTTCTGTAAGTTTGGTTCTTGGGTGGGAGCTGACCGTGATGGTAATCCTTTTTGTACACCAGAGGTGACTTGGCAAACAGCTTGCTATCAACGCAAGATAGTGTTAGACAAGTATATTGATAATATAGATTCTCTGATCGAACTTTTAAGTTTGTCGTTGCATTGGAGTGATGTTTTACCAGAACTGCTGGACTCGTTAGACCGCGACCAATTGCAAATGCCCGAAGTATATGACCAATGGGCAATTCGTTATCGGCGAGAACCATATAGGTTGAAGTTGTCTTATGTCAGAAAGCGTTTGGAAAATACTCGCGAACGCAACTGGCGGTTGTATAATGGTGATTCTCTCCAGAGAGAAATGGAAGTTCTTTCCCAACGTAGAGACACAGCAGCAGTTTATCGTTCTGGTTCGGAATTTCTAGAAGAGTTACAACTAATTCAACGTAACTTGATCGAAACTGGTTTAAGCTGTAGTGACTTGGAAAATCTGATTTGTCAGGCAGAAATTTTTGGCTTCAATTTGGCACGACTAGATATCCGCCAAGAATCTTCTGTCCATGAGGCTGTGATTAATGAAGTTACTGAATACTTACAAATTCTGCCTAAACCCTATATTGAAATGTCAGAGGCAGAGCGCACTGAGTGGCTATCAACAGAATTGCCTACTCGTCGCCCACTAATTCCTACAGAACTACCTTTTTCTGAGAGAACTTGCGAAATCATTAACACTTTCCGAATGCTGCGACAGCTACAGGTAGAGTTTGGCCCAGAAATTTGCCAAACTTACATTATTAGTATGAGTCGTGATGTCAGCGATTTGTTGGAAGTGTTGTTGCTAGCTCAAGAAGCAGGACTTTATGACCCGGCAACTGGTGCAAGTGAGATTCAGGTCGTTCCTCTGTTTGAGACAGTGGAAGATTTGAGAAATGCTCCCAGGGTTATGCGCAATTTATTTGAATTGCCTTTGTATCGGGCAGCACTTGCTGGTGGATATGATAAATTACAACCACAAGCAGACTCTCAAATGCAATCTGAGTTAAAGACTCTTTATTTGCAAGAAGTGATGCTTGGTTACTCAGATAGTAATAAAGATTCTGGGTTCCTCAGTAGTAACTGGGAAATTCATAAAGCTCAAAAAGCTTTACATAAAATCGGTCAGGAATATGGTATCGCATTACGGATATTTCATGGGCGCGGTGGTTCGGTAGGACGTGGTGGTGGTCCTGCTTACAAAGCGATTTTGGCTCAACCAGGTAAGAGCATTAGTGGGCGGATTAAGATTACCGAACAAGGTGAGGTGCTAGCTTCTAAATATTCTCTGCCTCAGTTGGCTATGTGTAACTTAGAAAATGTCACTACTGCAGTTATTCAAGCTAGTTTACTACATACAGGGTTTGATGAAATTGACACCTGGAATGACATTATGGAAGAGTTGGCAGTGCGATCGCGCACTCATTACCGACATCTGATTTATGAACAACCGGATTTAGTAGAGTTTTTCTATCAAGTTACCCCGATCCAAGAAATTAGTCAACTACAAATTAGTTCTCGTCCAGCTCGGAGGAAAAATGATAAAAAGAAGACAATTTCTGGTTTACGGGCAATTCCTTGGGTGTTTAGCTGGACTCAAAGTCGCTTCTTATTACCTGCTTGGTATGGGGTAGGAACTGCTTTACAAGAGTTTGTGCAAAAGCAGCCAGAGGAACACCTGAAACTTTTCCAGTACTTTTATCTAAAATGGCCATTTTTCACTACTGCAATCTCTAAAGTAGAGATGACTCTAGCAAAAGTAGATTTGCAAATGGCTCATTATTATGTCCGAGAATTATCTAATCCAGAAGACCGGGAAAGATTTGAGGCGTTGTTTGAGCAAATTTCTACTGAATATAAGCTAACGCGGGATTTAGTTTTACAAATTTCTGGCCATCAACGGCCTTTAGATGGAGAGCCAGATTTACAGCGTTCTGTGCAGTTGCGAAATGCTAATATTGTTCCTCTAGGTATGTTGCAGGTAGCTTTGTTGAAACGCCTGCGTCAGCATGATACAGGTACGCCAGGAGTAATTCACTCTCGCTATAGTAAGGGTGAGTTGTTACAAGGTGCTTTGTTGACTCTCAATGGTATTGCTGCTGGAATGCGGAATACAGGTTGAGGAAGAGTGAGATGAGGGCGTGGGTGAATTTCAAAACTACCCATGTTCTTTTTGTAGCGATCGCAGTTTTCACCCTTGATAGACAACATTAGGGAAGTAGGTAGTAGGCAGTAGGGGCGAACTGCCTTTTGCTCCTACAGGAGTAGGGGAGTAGGGAACAAAAAATAATTTTGCCTAGCGATCAATCTGACCATAAAATATATAGCAACTGCCAGGTTGGTTAGGAAAATTAGTGCGATCATCTTGCTCGCGTCATAAATCATCATAGTGACCCGATGTCCTATAGCAATGAGCGCTCAGGTATTTACAACTTAGTAGATCAAAGTGCAGTAAGGGAAAAGGTTGACAAAAAATAATGTGTAAATATGCCAGAGCACATTGCTATAACTATAATGGCGACTGCTATACAGTTATAGCGTATTTCATATTAGTGAGGTACACCAGTCGCGGGCAAGATGCCCGCACTACAAAGACTTTAGCATTTATATTTGTACCTCATCTACCTGTAATCTGCTGTAATTTTGCTTAACCTAATTTACTTATAGATCAGTTAAATTATACTTTCTGAGCAATCTGAAGCGCAGATAAGTAAGAAAGGTTAATGATATTGCCATGATATTTTTTTAAAATTGTACTCAAATTTTCAAATAAAGTATTACGTTGCTTTGCATCCATTGCTATATAAGGTGATAAGGTGCTTAAAAGTGCTAGATAATCATCAATATCATAAGTTACTTCACATATTAACTCTTCAGAAACTAAGTTTTGAAACTTACCAGAGTCAATAACCGCATTTCCTATACTACTAATATTTTGTTGATGAATTGCGATCGCTTCATACCCTTTTAAATCAGATGCGTAGGTCTGATAAACTGAATCTAATAATTCCTGATAAATATCTTGACTTGGTTGGGGTGGAGTATTCCAAAGTAAAACTAAAAAGCCATTAGTTTTTAAAGCTTCAGCAGTTTTAGCATAACGAAATTCAGACGATACCCAGTGAAAAGAAGTAGCAGCAAGCACTACATCAAACTGATTCTTTTCTAATTCCCATTCTTCAAAAGTAGTATTGATGATTTTAACTCTTTGATAGCGATCGCAATTTCTCAGCGCTATTTTATAAGATTCTGAATTTGGTTCTACGCAGACCATAGAAAAACCAAGATCGGCAAAGCTAGTTGTTGCTGTTCCTGTAGCACAACCTATTTCTAAAATTTTGGCATGAGAAGAAAGTTGAGCTATTTCTACGACACGGTTGACTAATATTTGGGGATAACGAGGTCTAGTTCTATCGTAAGCATCTGCTATTTGGTCATACCAATTGGATTTCTGTTCCAGGTTAAAGTCTTGATACCAGTTATTTTTGGGTGAGGAATCAGACATAATTGTTTGAAATATTAATATTAATATTTGTATTTTAGGGTAGCTGTATAATAATCGGTAAGTAATGTCAAGATTTTGTAAAAGTTTGGCTAATGTATATTAGTGAAACATCTTGTTTATAATTTGTTTATAAACATTTTATCTACACCTCAAATCTGTTTAGTCAAATATTAACAATTATCAAAACTTTGTTGTCTTAGTTGTTCTAATCCCATACAAAAAAAACAGCCAGTTTTGGCCAGGAATTATTAATCAGGGTGCATCTATAAAATTATATTTTTACATACATTAGACAAAATCAAGAAAAGTTGTTAAATAAAAAAACCTCCACCAATTACGGCGGAGGTTATCTATCAGGGTGCATCTACCATTTCTGTTTCCCATCTTCTGATACTTAATCCGGAAATTATCAATTTGATTTTCTATTGTTTTAGTGCAAAAAAAAACCTCCACCAATTACGGCGGAGGTTATCTATCAGGGTGCATCTACCATTTCTGTTTCCCATCTTCTGATACTTAATCCGGAAATTATCAATTTGATTTTCTATTGTTTTAGTGCAAAAAAAAACCTCCACCAATTACGGCGGAGGTTATCTATCAGGGTGCATCTACCATTTCTGTTTCCCATCTTCTGATACTTAATCCGGAAATTATCAATTTGATATGATCAGGACTTACGCAAATACACTATATGTAGCGTATGTCAAATAGAGCGATTGCTGACGCAAAGCTCCGCTAACGCTATAATTTTTGAAGCGATCACCTAAACAACTAAAATATGATAACTTATACAAAGACACTATATATAGTTACAGGCCAACCGAGCGGTCGCTATAATTTTTAGAGAGCGATCGCTAAGCATTTCCCTATTGATAAAAACTTAAATAGCTGTCATTTTAATTGCAGGATATTTGAGTTCAGATACTAGATATTTAGATAATA
>NZ_JAAHGU010000187.1:0-11967 GCF_010692685.1 Okeania sp. SIO2F5
CCTTTGAAGACATTTACTGATGCAATGGTACGCTTTTCGTACAGCTATGTCTTTCCGTTTTTTTGATTGGTTAACTAATAACCGTGACGTATTTGCCTCTGACAGAGAGAGTTTGGGCTATATTTGGTCTTAAAAGTTCTGTAAGTCGCAATAGGTATAACTTTTTTTGATAAAAAGTTACTAAATTACCAAGGATTACCAATAATAGTAAAAGCAGCCCAATAATAAGGATGAGATAAATTTTCATTTCCATATTCTGCTAATTCTTGTGGCAATTTTACGCTACTACCAGAACCGTGTAACTCATCTTTTTTCAAGTTTACTTTCCCGTTTAACATTGCTATTTGTGCTTGTCTGAGAGCTTCTGCTTTCAGTGGATTTTTTTGAAAATGTTGATAAAATTCATTCATTAATGCCAAAGTTCCCACATCACTAACATACCAAAGACTTGCCAGTGCAGATTTAACTCCAGCTTGCACAGCTAAACCAGCAAAACCTAATTCTGCTTGTTGGTCTCCCACTGCAGTTTTACAAGCACTTAATACCAACAATTCTACTTTTGGTTGATGCCATTTAAAATTTCTAATATCATCTAAATTTAGCTTTTCTTGATTCCAAAATTGAATATAAGAATTACTAGGTTTGCCTGATTTAAACTCAGCATGGGTAGCTAAATGAACTATGCCAAATTTCTGTTTTTGTCGTTGGTATTGTAAATTTTTAACTGTAAAAGTCTCGTTGATAAACCCTTTGCCTGGGAAAAATTCTTGTGTAATTTGTTTTAATTCTATTGGTACCGCTGGTAAAGATTTATGGTCGATAAATTCTGATGCCCCCATTCCTAATACTTGCATATTTTTTCTGGAATTATACTCAGTTTCGATCATATTAAAGGCGGGAATTAAAGCAATACTATACTTTTCTATGAGAAATTTTTCTCCATCATGTAGTGCTGATAATGCTAAACTGCGTAAACCTGGTCCTAGACAAAAAAGAATTGTATCTACTTTTTGCTTTTCTAATTCTGGCTCGATAGGAGCTACTATCCACTGATAAATTTGTTGAGCAGGTTTTAGATATGAATTGCTGTGACGTCCTCTGGGATCTGTGATTTCCCCAGCCAATATTTTTGCTGTATTTAATACAGTCTTTTGCTCTAGATCAGTAACACTGTATATAACTGGTATTTGATTGGGAGTAATTAATACTAACTGTATGGTTTTTTTTCTTGGCCATACCCAAACAACCCCAGGGTTTTTATCAGTTTGAATTTTCCATAAATCAAGTTGTTTAGCGATAGTTTCAGCAGTTAATGTAAAGTCTGAGAGATTAACACCAAAATAATTTTCATAAGCTTTTTCCCAAGTTTGTTCGATTCTATTCACAACTTCTTTGACAGCCTGATTTTCTAATAATGTATCCCACTCTGATTCTTGCAGAGCAAATGCTGGTTGTTTTTGTAGAAGAATATTTAACGTGATACTACTGATGCAGACTAATATAAATAGAAAGGATAAAATCTGATTTTTTTTCCATCTTTTGTTAAACATAATTTGGCTCCAAGATTTTTATTTCCAACTCTATTAACTATGATTGAGGCAAAAATTATGTAAGCATTTCCTACGGAATACTACGCAAACAGCAATTAGTAATAAATAATTACTTCTCAGGTTTGGTAAGGTGACCCATGGCAGTAACTTTTCTATTAAACTAATTTCAAAGGTTGCTTTTACCTTCCCCAAAATTAATTGCTGATAGCTAATAGCTGACAGCTGAACATTTACAAAATTATAGATGGGTTAAATACAGCAATTAATCTTCACCTATCAATAGTCAGTTTTTCTTGTTTTCGTGATTTTTACTTCTTTTCAAGGCTGATTAATAGACCTAAATTACCCGCAAACTACAGTATGAGAAGATGAATTTGCTTACTTAATCTCGGTACAATGGTCTACACTGTGGAAAATAAGAACTTTTATACAGACTAATCTAAAATCAAAAACAGATATGACACCTCCAGAAACTAGCACTCCTCCAGAGAGTTCAGATAATCATAATTTAGCACCTGTAAGCTTGAAAGAGCCTGAAGTTAAGCCAAATAATACAGCTCGAGTAGGCGATTGTCAAGATTTAGAAGAAGATGATTATCTCGATCGAGCTCCTGATGATGTGGAAATGTCTATATTTGACCATCTGGAAGAATTACGGATGCGAATATTTTATTCTCTAATAGCAGGAGTAGTAGGTATTATCGGTTGCTTCATTGTAGTTAAACCTATTGTCCAATTTCTAGAAGTTCCTGCTCGTGGAGTAAAGTTTCTCCAACTGGCTCCAGGAGAATATTTTTTTGTAACTATTAAAGTAGCTGCTTATAGTGGTTTTCTTTTGGCAAGTCCCTTTATACTTTATCAAATAGTTAAGTTTGTTCTACCAGGTTTAACTATTAGAGAAAGAAGATTTCTCGGACCCATTTTCTTAGGATCTACAGTTTTATTTGGATTGGGATTAGTATTTGCTTATTTTGCAATTGTACCAGCGGCTTTGAAGTTTTTTATTAGTTATGGATCGGAAGTAGTAGAACAAGCTTGGTCAATTGAACAATATTTTGAATTTGTATTGCTATTAATGTTTAGTACAGCATTAGCATTTCAAGTTCCAATTCTGCAATTCTTGTTAGGTATTTCGGGAATTGTTTCTTCTGAGCAAATGTTTTCTGGCTGGAGATATGTATTGTTAGGTGCAGCAGTTTTAGGAGCAGTTTTAACTCCTTCAACCGATCCTTTAACTCAAAGTTTATTAGGTGGAGCAGTAGTTGCTCTTTATCTGAGTGGTAGTTTTGTAGTCAAGTTGATAGGACGTTGAAGAAGGTAGAAGGCAGAAGGTCTAATTGCATGGGGATAGTCTTCGACACGCCATTTCGTGTCTACAAACTCCAAACTTTTCAGCAGTCTTATTGACAGTGGGATATTAAACCTGCAAAAGAAAAGATAAAAATATTGAATCTATATAATATTTGGCGTTGCACAGTGGCGAATGATTTGAGATTTTTGATTGAATTTGATTTTGGATTTGATAATTGCTAGAACGATTAATATTAGGTTTTTTTAGTCAAAGTCTAAACCTCTTTTTGGCAGTATCATTCCATAATGTGCAACCCCTAATATTTAGAAGGAAATAAATATGTCAGTGAAGAGTGAACACCAGGGAAGTTGTCTTTGTGGTGCAGTTCACATTTTTGTTAAGACAAATAGCAAAAGTGTAGCTGCTTGCCACTGTAATATGTACAGAAAATGGATGGGTGGACCTCTTCTGGCGATTGAATGTGGTAATCAGATTCGCTTTGAAGGCAGTGAGAATATATCTGTTTTCAATTCTTCCGAATGGGCCAAACGTGGTTTTTGTAGCAAGCGTGGGAGTCATTTATTTTATCGACTGAAACAGGAAGGAGACTACATTATTCCAGTTGGCCTACTTGATAACGACAGTAATTTTACCTTTGAGCAGCAGATTTTTATCGATCAAAAACCGTCTTTTTACTCGTTTGCAAATAAAACGAAGAATATGACAGGGGTTGAAGTATTCGCTCAGTATTCAGAGTTTTCCGATCAAGGGTGAGTAATACCAAATCCGGTTTAGTAAGGAGATATTCAAAAAATTCAAAATCTTTGTCTGATAAGGATTTGGATATTTAGGTAACTACCCTATAATAACCGGATTTGGTATAGCATCATGTCCGCACTTTATCGTTTGTGTAAACTCAAGGGTGAATATCTACAGGAAATTTAGGTTTTTTGTTGCTCAATAGTCTTTGTCCCTCTTCCTTCTTCCCTATTCCTTCTTCAAGCTTTGATTATTTAGGGCTTGCTGATTAATTATAAAAGTATTGATATATAAAGGTTTGAGTACTGTGAGGGTCGAATTGCAGTGCCAGTTATCACGTTGAAAACCCTCAAAAAGCTAGTATTTTAGGCGCATAGTTGGGCAGAAAAATCCCAAATTGACAATTGTTACCGAAAAATTGTGGTATAAAGCCTCTCCTTTTAAGGGGATAAAAAGAAAAAATTTCCTTTGAGTCAATCCTCTTCTTTTAAAGGAGAGGTAATTCTAAATTCTTGAATCCTACCTCCTCGCTCATTCCCCGTTCCTCCTGTCTCCTGTCTCCTGTCTCCTGTCTCCTGTCTCCTGTTTCCTGTCTCCTGTCTCCTATCTCCTGACTCCTGTCTCCTACCCCTACAAAAAGACTTTATTCAGCAAGCCCTATTTAAATACCAAATAAAGTATAAATTCGATTCCGAATCCAAATCATTGCTGTTTCTTGAGAATTTTCTTGCTTATCCAGTAATCCTAAGTTTTTTAAAGTCTCTAAACGTCTGGATAATTCTTCAGAAATTTTGTCTGCTAGTTTTTGGTGTTTTGCCAAAAGATTGTGTAAATTTTCTCGGTCTACTACAAATAAAATGGTATCTTCTGTAGCACGAAGACTCGCTGTACGAGTAATCCCTAATATTAGAGACATTTCTCCAATAAATTCTCCTGCATATCTAGTTGTAATATACTTATTTGCTTTTTCTGAAAATACTTCTACCGACCCGGAAAGTATAATATAAAATGAGTCTCCTGACTCTCCCTCTAGACAGATTATTTCACCGCGAGGAACAATTTTTCTATATCCATTTTCAATAACATCTCGTAGTTCAATATTATTACATTTTTTGAAATAACTAATCTGTCGTAATAAATCTCGTAAATTCCATTTTGAGGAATTTTGCTTAGTTTTTGCTATATTTTTGACTAAGGAAGTTGAAAGGTTTTTGGGATTTTTTACAACAGTTGTTGACTCTGCTTTTTTATGTGCTTGAATTAAATCATTAATCTGGCGAATATGTAAATCTCTTTGGGGAAAAGGAATAGAAATCTTCCGATAACTTAATTCTGAATATATTAAAAAATTTAAATAACTTTTGATTTGATCTATTAGAGTAGGATATTTAATCCAAACTAATAATTCAAAATTTAAGGCACTATCTCCAAACCCTTTAAACCAAACTTTTGGTGAAGGATTAGATAAAACTTTTTTTTCCTTTCTAGCTGCATCTAAAAGTGCTTCTTTTACTAAGTCTGTATCGCTACCATAGGCAACACCAATGGGAATATGTAGGCGAGAGGTCGAATCTTTATGACTCCAATTAATAATATTTTGTTCTACTATAGAATTATTAGGAATAATCACAAAAATACCATCAATAGTTCTGATTACAGTTGAACGAATTGAGGTTTTTTCTACTACTCCTGATAAATCATCAACTTCGATAAAATCTCCGACTTTAATTGGTTGAGCAATCAAAATTGTTAAACCACTAACAAAATTACTAATAATATTTTTCAAACCAATACCAATGCCAATACTTAAAGCACCAGCAATTACAGTAATTGAGGTTAAGTCAATGCCTGCATTATGAAGCACAATTAAGATACCAGTTATTGTAATGATGTAATTAATAATAGAGGCGATCGCTTCTCTTGTACCTTTTTTGATTCCTAAATTAACTAATATCCATTCTTTCATCCAATTTTTTATTGTGCGCGAGAAAAATACTACTAAAACAATTAAGAAAATTATTTCAGTAATATTCTTGATGGAAAATGATTTATTCCCTAACTCAAATATTTCAAATAGAATTATTTGAACTAAGAAGCTAAATATATTTTTTATTTCTATAAGTATCCAATTCATCTTAAACCCAGTGTATTTAATAAATGAGGAAAAATTAAATATATAAATTAAATAGCAAATGTAAAAGAGGTTCAACCTCAGTCTATTTAAAAATTGTGTAAGTAAAAAAATATCATTGGTATAGAGTATTATTATGATAATCATAGAAGTAAAATTAAGTTTCCAGTAGGAAAACTTATCAACCACAAAAATCAATGAAATTTACCAAAGATTCTAAATACCCAGACCCCGTTCTACAAGATGGTATCGATTAAGCTATTAAGTTAATGGAAAAAGGGCGACTGTATCACTATAACTTTGGTACACAGTTCGATTATAATAGGGCAGATTTTGTTTAACAGTTGGGAAAATTTATGACTACAACATAATTTCCAGAGGGCAAAAAACCAGCTTATCAACTAAAGTTACTAATAATAATTTTTTATACCAATACTAATATCAAAACTTAAAAATCCAGTAACCATAGTAATTGAAGTTAATTCAATGACTATTTTATATAATACGATTAAGATACCGACTATTGTTATTATGTAATTAATAATGGAGGCGATCGCTTCTATTGTACCTTTTTTGATTCCTAAATTAACTAATATCCATTCTCTAATCCATTTTTTTATTGTGCGGAATTAGGAATACTACTAAAACCATTAACTCAGATTCCGCACGTCAATTTGTCAGATAAGAAAGTACTACAAACATCAGTAAGTTGATAAGTATTTATAGTCTATAAATCATGATAATTTAACTGAGACAAAAGCCAAATTAAATTGAATAAATTAAGCATACATACTTGATGGAGCCAGATAATTAGCTCGGATCATTCCTTACTAACTAATGTACGTCGCCAATCAACGGCTCCCCTAAATGACTACTGACTACTTGCCCTTTATACTAAGCGCGTGAAGTTCCGAATGTAGAATTAAGAAAATTATTTCAGTAATATTCTTTAATGAAGAATGATTTATTCCCTAACTCAAATAGTTATTTTTTAAAGATTTTAACTAACAGGCTAAATATATTTTTTATTTCTAGAAATATCTAATACCATTTTGATAAATTTTTGTTACAAATAATTAAGTTATTGCTATTAGTCATTAAGACAGAAGAACAGTTTGTCAGCATTTATTGCAATTTGAGGATGAGTATTTTTAATAGTTTCAATATCATCAAAACCAATTATACCAAATTAAAAAAAGGTAGTTACATCTTAATTTGTCATTTATTGCTACAATTAAAAATTTTATATATCCATCAAATGTCAAAACTCAGCATTTTTTCCTCTTTTTTATCCAGTTTTTCTTTCCCTGTTGCCAGATGAGCTGTTGCCTGTTGCCCGTGTCGAGACTGTAGCAATATTTTATGAAATTGGTATTAGAGCTATTTCTCTATCACTAACAACTATGAAATTTGTACTTTTGGGTTATGACTGAATTAATGTCATTTATCCTAGCAATTATCCTCTAAATCAAGTTACTAATACTAGTGCATTTTCGACAATCTTTACTTCCCTTTGGAGAATAATTGCCAGATAAATTCCTATTTCTACTTTTTTCATTAGCACTTGTTCTGCTAAAAATTTATGGGAGGATATATAATCACTAATTGCTTAAATTTATTCTGTGTAAAATTTACGAAATACTGCTAATTTTCGTGACTAATTTACTACCTATTCCATGATTTATATCCTTTTGTTTTTTTACTTAAAGGGGTTGAATAGAATAAATGGTTGATCTCAATACTTGTATGGCAATTATTAGATGAATTTTTAACCTCGATAAATAGTTTAATCGATTCCATATATATTATTAATCAAGTCAAATACTAAACTGATTTATGATACTCAATCTAATTTAGAGAAGATAAAAAATGACAAACATAACTTATTCTGACTTTGAGAAAATAGAAATAAGGGTGGGAAAAATTATTGGTACAGAAGAATTTCCAGAAGCCAGAAAACCAGCTTACAAACTGTGGATAGATTTTGGTGAATTTGGCATCAAAAAGTCTAGCGCAGGATTAACAAAGCTCTATATTCGTCAAAATTTAGTGGGCAAATTAATTCTAGCAGTTACAAATCTGCCACCACGTCAAGTCGCTAACTTTATGTCTGAGGTCTTGGTTTTAGGTGTGGTGATGGATGATGGAGAAGTTGCTCTGATACACCCAGATCGAGATGTACTACTGGGCCAAAGAATCTTGTAGTATTTTGAGCGCCCTCTGGTTAAAATTCTTCTACCATCCATTCTGAAGCTCTCTCACCTAAGTCTAGAGGAATACTAACTGCCTTACCTAGTCTAGGTCTTTCTTTCGTACTCTTAATATAGTTCTTAACAGTTTCTACACCACCAAAACCATTGATATAGGTGGCTATTGCATCTAGGTGGGCCAAATAATCTACTTCAGTCATCGGAAAAGATACTTGCTCAAGGTACTTCCACATTACCTGCACAAATATTTTACCTTTTGTCCGCCGTAGTTGAATATCATAAGACTTACCCCACTTATCTAGTAATAGTTGATGTAATTCCTTGCCAGTTATCATATATTTTAGATTTTAGATAAATTATAACTTCTACAGTTTTGAGTTCTAAACACTAAATATAGTGTCGCACTATAGTTTTATTTAGGATTATGTAGTGTTTTTGCGTAAATTTTCAAGTTCAATAGTTAATTTGGGAAAAACTAACTATTAAACAAGTTTCCAAAAGTAAAAAATTATACTACATTCAAATAGCAGTCGAAGGAAAGGGCGCGGACATATCAAAAGCTTAAAACTCAGACAACGCGAAATTTTTCGGTCTTTCGGTCCTTCCTTCTGCTATAAATCTAATTATCTAGTCATAGACCTTGCAATCACAACATTTACATTTCTTAATGAAAAGAACAATAAAAGTTTAAATAATGTAATAATAATCAGGAAATGGTTTTAAGTTGCAATTTGTTTAACAAAATATTGTAAGCTGGGCTGTGGTCGCAGACTAACAGCAATTATTTTTTGTCTGCACATAATTCACCTGTGGCAGTAAGCACGATAGAGACGAAAACGCAGCAGTAAATATATTGGTCGCCGGAGGACATACCTCCTCCGGAGCAGCTGCGCTAACGGAGACACAAAATGGACTTGGAGGGAAGCTTAACCCATCCCCTCCCGGGAGGGGAGCAAGAGGGGTGGGTGCAGCACTCCGTTAAGCGTCAACCCTTCGAGGATCTAAGGTTCGGTAATAATCTCCGTATCTTTAGGCCGTAGAGGATGTCAAAAACACCAAACGTACATTAATAAAAAACACTCAATCTATTCATGGCTCAAGCAGAAGGAACACCAGATGTACCCGATATGGGACGTCGCCAATTTATGAATCTTCTCACCTTTGGCACTGTGACCGGGGTCGCTCTTGGAGCGCTCTATCCAGTAGTTAACTACTTTATTCCTCCATCCAGTGGAGGTACAGGTGGTGGGGTGACAGCCAAAGACGCCCTTGGTAACGATATTATTGTTAGTGACTTTGTGGCCAATCACAATCCTGGAGAAAGAACTCTGGCACAAGGTCTAAAGGGAGACCCTACCTATGTAGTGATTGAAGAAGATCAAACTTTAGCTAACTATGGTTTAAATGCAGTTTGTACTCATTTAGGCTGTGTAGTCCCTTGGAATGGTAGTGAAAATAAATTTATCTGTCCCTGCCATGGCTCTCAGTACAACAGTACAGGGAAAGTAGTTAGGGGGCCAGCACCTTTGTCTTTGGCATTAGTCCATGCCAATGTTAGTGATGATAAACTGGTCTTCACCCAGTGGGAAGAAACAGACTTCCGCACCGGAGAAAACCCTTGGTGGACTTAAAGAAGCGGTCAGCACTCAGTAGAATCGTTTTTTTTGACCTTGAGAAGGGGAATTTTTACCCCAACTCAACCATCCAGCGTAATAGTTGCTGGGAATTTTTAACCCAGAGCTACTAAAAGCTGAGAGCTGTTTGCGGAGCATTTCGGTACGGAAATGCTAAAAGCTGATAGCTAGTTAAGAGATTTTTGATTGGTAAGCAATCATTCATTAATGGATAATGGATAATTGATAATGGATAATGGATAATTACCTCTGGTTAAAACCGCTACGGAATTGAATATAAGGAAATATTATTTCTTTTTTTTTCCCCTTAAAAGGGAGGCTTTAAACCAGAATTATTTAATTATTAATTATTAATTACTCGGTAAATCCAAAATATTTGTAAAAGTTTTTGATTTTGAGAGAAGACAGAACAACTGATGTCAAAAGTAGACCGAGCGGCAATATTGGGTAGTATGACTAAGGCGATCGCCAAGATTATGGTAGTCGCGATCGCAACTATAGCCCTATTCTTTACAAGTGATATAACTCATCCCCAGGCAGCAAATGCCTATCCATTCTGGGCCCAGGAAACTGCTCCAGCAACTCCTAGAGAAGCTACAGGCAGAATTGTTTGTGCTAACTGTCACCTTGGTGCTAAACCTACCGAAATAGAAGTACCTCAGTCTGTACTACCAGATACAGTATTTAAGGCTGTTGTCAATGTTCCTTATGATACTGAGGTGCAGCAAGTCTTGGGTGATGGTAGTCAAGGTGGCTTAAATGTAGGTGCTGTATTGATGTTGCCTGAAGGCTTCAAAATTGCACCTGAAGACAGAATACCTGAAGAATGGGAAGAAGAGGTTTCTGGTCTCTACTTCCAACCCTACTCTGAAGACCAAGAAAACGTTATTTTAGTTGGGCCAATGCCTGGAGAAGAATATCAAGAGATTGTTTTCCCGGTTTTATCTCCAGATCCTGCCACTGATAAATCTATCCACTTTGGTAAGTATGCTATTCATGTAGGCGGAAACCGAGGTCGTGGTCAGGTTTATCCTGCTGGTAATAAGAGCAATAATACTGTTTACAACATCTCTGCTAGTGGTAAGATTACTGATATTACTTTTGAAGAATATGTAGGTAATAACATTACTATTGTAACTACTGACGGTGAGACTGTTGTGGATACAGTGCCTCCAGGCCCAGAACTTTTAGTTGCTGTAGGAGATACTGTTGAAGCGGGTCAAGTTATTACAAATGACCCTAATGTCGGTGGTTTTGGTCAAACAGATATTGAAATTGTGCTGCAAGATGCAAATCGAGTTAAATGGTTGATGGCATTTTTTGCTCTGGTCATGCTAGCTCAGATTATGTTAGTTCTGAAGAAGAAACAAGTTGAGAAAGTTCAAGCTGCTGAAATGAATTTTTAGGTAGACTGAGTTATTTCGCTTAATAATTTACTAATAGGGAGTAAAGCATTAGGAGTGAGGGATAGACTTCATTTCTAATGCTTTGCTCCTTTATCCATTAATGAATCACTTTTACCCGGCCAATGTCACAGACGATCGGGTCTATAGTAATATTTTGATAATAAATATTAATTATTTCAAATCTAAATAAACGATTAATTTTCAAAACCTGAGCGCACAATAGCTATACATAATACATAGTTAATTCTCTTCATTTTTCCTGCAATACCAATTAATACTACGTTACAAATACTGATATAGCATATAAATATATCAGTATGTATTATACCAATTCCCAAAAATAATGCTATACTTCCGATGAACTTCAGTTATTAAGTAATAATAATGATTCAGTAATGAATGTAGAGGATTATCGGCATTAATCCAAAATATCTTATGCCTTTTAACCCTATTCCCTACTCCCTATTCCCTACTTCCAAGGAGATGTAGCAAAACTTTTGAGAAATGGTATTACTATATTTTCTCAGGTTATTGATAATTGAAAATAGTATACTCAAGACTTTAACCTTGCCAAATAAAAAATTAATAGTAGAATAACTCAATAAGTTATTATCTATTAACCAGCTCGGCAAAGCAGTCAGTGCTGATCAACTATAGCTTTAATCCTTACTAACACAGTAAATTCCATTAATAATCAAGAGGTATGAGTTAAAACTAAATGAAAAAAATTCTTAATAAAATTTTAAAATATAGTCCTAGTATTTTCAGTATAACCCTACTAATGGCTAATACTGCCCAGGCACTGCCTACCCCACCAGAGAATCAGACATCACCCAAAAATTCTATTGGGGTATCCGACCTATAGCAATGAGCGCTGGCATCTTTACATATTACATAAATATTGATAATGTAACATAAAAGTAACTGTATGAGCTGTATTTTTCATAAATTAGGCGATCGCTAAAGGTTAAAGTTTTAAGGATGCG
>NZ_JAAHGU010000188.1:0-11795 GCF_010692685.1 Okeania sp. SIO2F5
TATTCAAGATAAAATATTAATATTTGTTTGATTAATTTACATCCTAGTTTTTAGCATTAATTATCGACTTTATTGTCGTTTTTTTTTGCTGCTTCAATTGATTTTTATCTTAATCTCAAAAAAAGCAGAAAATAATTTAAATAATACCAAAAACTAAAAGATTATTTGAAAGTACAATTATCTTTATTGTCTGGCAGTTATTACCAAAATAAATCAAACTAAAACCGAAATATATTTTTATCGATCAAAAATCTTGGTAGTTCTGTATAGTAATGGTGAATGGTGGCTATAACCCTCACTATGCTGTTACTGAAAAAATCACAATGCACCACTAGCAAATCCCAAATATCATCTAATTCAAAAAATACTGATTACTTTCCTGATATAATATTACCTCAAAAAAACAGACAAATAATATCTTGGAAATATTTCTAATAACCTTGCTAAAATATTTGAATAACTATTCTTAATATAGCTATATTGTGATTGCAATCTATCCAGGCAGTTTTGACCCTATTACCCTCGGTCACATAGATATTATTGAACGAGGGTGTAAGCTTTTTGAAAAGGTTATTGTGGCCGTACTGCAAAATCCTAGTAAGACTCCTTTGTTTGCCATTGAGAAACGTTTAAATCAAATTCACTATTCCACACAACACCTATCTAATGTGGAGGTAGCCAGTTTCGATGGTTTAGCGGTAAACTATGCAAAAATGCGACAGGCTAAAGTCCTGATTCGAGGTCTACGAGTTCTTTCTGATTTTGAAAAAGAACTTCAAATGGCCCATACAAATAAAACCTTATTATCTGAAATAGAGACAGTTTTTTTGGCCACCTCTAATGAATATAGCTTTTTAAGTAGTAGTGTAGTTAAAGAAATTGCCATTTTTGGTGGATCGGTAGATCATCTCGTTCCTCAGCACATTGCTATTGATATTTATAAATGTTACGACAAAATTCAGCCAATATTAAATCAGCAGTAAGTGGACAAAATATCAAGGCAACTCACCAGTAACTCCCCTGGAACCTATATCCAGCAAGAATTAAATCGGCTCAAGGAAATTATTCTCCATAGTCCTAAAATTTCCTTTGTAGGATTTGCCCTGGTGGATGAAGAACAACTACTCGATCAGCTAAATATAGTGCATCTGAATTTAGAAGGACACTGGATTGTCTCCCATAAAGATTAAATCCTGATTGAACTAAAAGTAAATGAACAAAATATCGAGAATAAACCTACCATTGCCTCCCTTGGATTCGATATCCAGCAGGAACTAAATCTATTGGAAGAGATTATTCTTGATCGTCCTAGAATTCCCTTTATGGGACGAACTTTAATAAATAAAGAACAGTTGATAATGTTAGGACAAAACTCAGCTAAAGCCAATATTGAACCAGAAGTAAGTGGACAAAATATCGAGGGTGAACCCGCTAGTAGCTCCCCTGGAGTTGATATCCAGCGAGAGCTAAATCGACTGGAGGAGATTATTCTCGATAGTCCCAGAATTCCTTTTGTAGGCCGTACTCTGATCGATGAAGAACAGTTACTAGATCAGTTAGATATAGTACGTCTGAATTTACCAGTTGCTTTTCAGGAAGCAGAAATGATTGTTCGCCATAAAGATGACATTCTTCAAGAAGCTGAACTTTATGCGGAAGAAATTATTGAAAATGCTGAACAACAAGCTTCCCAAATTTTAAATGAAATGGGTCTTGTGCAGCAGGCTAAGGTAGAAGCAGATCAGCTCAGAAATCAGGTTCAGGTTGATTGTGAAGCGATTCAACAAGCTACTATTGCTGAAATTGAACAAATTCGCTATCAAGCTCAACAAGAGTTGGAGGAAATGAAAGCTAAAGCAATCGCAGAGTGTGATGAAATTCAAAATGGTGCAGATGACTATGCCGATCATGTTCTGGATAGTATTGAACAGCAGTTAACTGATATGCTCAAAGTCATTCGCAATGGTCGTCAACAATTAGAAGGAGAAGGACATAGAAATATACCAAAGCCACTAAATCCTACTAATGATCTATAGGGACAATGAATTAGTCATGGTTTTATCCAAGTTCTTAAATATGTTCTGAATGTGGGCATCAACAGAAAATGCCGTTACATTTGAGAACCCATAGAACCCATTTGACATCTTTTAGTGTTTTGAAGTACATTTGCTACCAAAGCTCGATCCACGAATCATGCTGTACTCCGGCAGCCTAACATGGGTGATTGAAAGGTCAAATTCTTGAATTACCGAAAAATTGGGTGTTAAAGCCTTGCCGTTTTAAGGCCACTTTATTTTATACTGGTAATAACTGGCAAAGGTATTCAACTGCTCTAAAAACCTAGCTACTAATCGTAGCACACGATTCGCCTTAAAAACTGCGGTCAAACCCCGCGTCGCCGTTAGGCGCAAGGGAATGCTGACCAACAGAAGATTTATGGGGTTTTGCACAGGAATGTTTGTGCATGGAAAAGCTTTAAGCACCAAGTACAAGAGAACCAAAATTTTTAAGGTTTTAACTGTACCGTAGGGCATAGGTCCACAGGCTCTTGATAGCGTTCGGCCAGCATTCCGATAGGAAAGCTTCTCTGTTTGCGTTTGCGTAGCATCCCGTAGGGAAGCATTCCGTAGGAAAAGAGGCAATAGAGCAAACGCTTGGGGAGAAAACCATCTCTGGCTTAGGTATCGCAAGGTATCAATTTAAGTGGATTCGGTGTTGGCTTAGTCTTGCGGAACGCAAACCAATAATCCTGGTTTCAGGAGAATCTCGGTGTCTTTAGGCTGGAGAGTATGTCAAAAGATGTAAAATCCTCGTCAAAAACTTTGAGAGGAATCTAACTAATGCGACTGCCAAGATTAATCTTTGCTTTATTAGGTTGATGATTTAAGAGCCTTGCAGCCTTTTCTTAGATGTCAAATGGGTTCTATAGCAAGGAACAAGTTGGTTTTGACTTATGCTGATGATGAACCTAATAAGGGGAAATATTTTTCCCAAAGATGAGCTGTTCCCTGCTATATTTCCTATTCTATATCGGTCTAAATTGGATCTATATGTAATTAAACAGATTTGATATTAAGCAAAAGCAGAATATCCTAAATTTGGAGGAATATCTTGCCAACGTCCTTGACCTACGGCTTGATTTGCTTCCGTAAGACTAATATCACCAGTGTACAAAGCACGACCAACAATTGCACCTTCTACCCCCATGGGTTCTAATGCTAACAGACTTAAAAAATCAGTAATTGAACTAATACCGCCAGAAGCGATGGTAGGAATATCGATTGCAGTAGCTAATTCCCTTAAGGACTCTATGTTAGGCCCTTTGAGAGTGCCATCTCGGTGAATATCAGTGTAGACGATCGCTGCAACTTTTAGTTTAGCCATTTGCCGAGCGAGGTCAGTTGCTAATACCTCAGATGTTTCTAACCATCCTTTAGTAGCGACTTTACCATCTCTGGCATCAATACCTACAATAATTTGACCAGGAAATTCTTGACAGAGGTTAGATATTAACTGAGGTCGTTCGACCGCTACAGTACCGACAATAGCTTGTTTTACACCAAGAGCAAGCACACTTGCAACTGCAGAATAGTTACGTAAACCTCCCCCTAATTGTATTGGTACATCTACTGCTTTGATAATCGCTTCTATTGTCTTTTGATTTACGGGTTGACCTACTTTTGCACCGTCTAAGTCTACCAAATGTAGCTTTGTTGCTCCTTCATCTACCCACCTTTTTGCTACATAAACTGGGTTATCATTAAAAATTTGCGTTCGCTGATAATCTCCTTGATATAATCGTACACAACGTCCATCTAATATATCGATTGCGGGTATAATATTCATAGACAATATTTTTTGTATTCAAAACTACTATTTTTTCAACAGTTGCACCCACTGTTAATATGATACATAATTGAACTAGACAATCCTGACCATAGAGGAGTTTTGACTCCTGCTAATTTCATACCTTCTGCAGTCCAATCATTACAAGCTCTTAAAATTGAATAACTACCTTTTGCTGCATAAAAACCGCCTCCATAATTACTATCTACGAGCAGGTTGATTTTATTACCTTGGGTATCTAACTGGAAGGAATTATTGATAAATTCCATCAGCCTACGGTAATTAGTTTGAGTAATTATAGCACACTTAATTTCATATTGTTGAGGAATATTTCGATAGGCTAATACCCTTATAGCAGAGGGTGTTGGCAGGAACATGGCCTTAAAAATTGTCATAATTGGCAATGATGTCCCAGTATAAGTTTCGAGAAAATAAGCTCGATCGCCAAGGCCAAAAGCTAGATAATTTATGGAAACTGATGGATTAGCTATTAATTTTAAGTTGAAATGTTGCTGCAAATTCCAATTTTTAGTTCTGACTGGAACTAGAATATCTGTATGGATACCAGTATTATAAATATAGATAGATATGCCTTTGTTTAATAAAGTCATATCGCAATAATTATCATACCAATTTCTCGGAGTAAAATAACCAATAATTAAGCAAATTTTTATAGATAAAATAGTACTTAATACCAATCTAACAATTCTATTTTTTAACATAAAAACTGGTGATTTATTCATTGAGGATCGTCAATATATATGTCTATGTTGACGATATTATATTCAGAATAGATGCCAAATTCTTAAAAATAAATTCTAGACGTAAAAATAAACCAATTAAATTACTATAGAAAAATTTAACTTTTTTTTGTATTTTAAACTTTACCAGAGTTTTCTGAATATAAAAGCACGCCACCTAGAACTAAATTGATGGCTTCTTGAGTTTGTTTTTCAATCATTTCCTGACTCAAAAGTTGTCGATCTGGCTTGAGATAACTGAGATTTTCCTGAGCATCAAAATAAAAAACACAAATCCCTAGAATATTAATAGTTGTCAAAAATGGATCGACCTGCCGGAAACTTCCTTCTGCTATTCCCCGCTCCAAAATATCCATTAAAAATACAAAGCTATCTTGCCAAGCAGTTAATTTTCCGTATTTACCCTGATTTTGAATTGCTTCATGGAACCACAGTCTCCCTCTATAGGGATGAGATGCTTTGTAGGTGATCGCTGAATGTATTACCATTTTCAAAGCTACTTCTGCTGGCAACTGCTCCAGGTGCGACTGCTGAATCATTTGATTAAGTTCTCTGACCAAGCGTTGAAAAACCTCCTGATACAAAGCATCCTTACTTTTGAAATAATAGTAAATCATGGCTTTTGTTACTCCTGTACGAGCTGCGATCGCATCTATCTTTGCCCCAGCTAAACCATATTTCGCAAATTCCTCCTCTGCTGCATCTAAAATTTCTGCTTTTGTTGCTTCTCGATCGCGCAACCTTTCTTTCTTCTTAGGCGATGGTTTTTTTTTGCCTTGATGGTTCACAACTGTTATAAATAGACTCCCAAAAAATTTACTGCCTTGATATGAAAAGGCCAAGCTTTACACTAATTACTATGGCCATATTTTGGCCTTAATCCTTAGCTAATTAATATTAGCATTTGCTTCGTTAACTCTTGACAAACAACATTTAAAAGCTTTCTTTCTTTACTAACTAAATATTTAGTTAGTAAAGAAAGAAGAGGAGCGACAGATGGCACATATAGATATACCATCAGGCTTTCCCGGCATTGCGGGTTTAATGAAATATTGACCGGATACAGGTAAACTGTTGTTGGAATTGAGTGAAACCTTGTTGAGAGGAGACTCACCCCTATCAGTTGAGGAGCGGGAACTAATAGGTGCTTATGTATCCCGCCGAAATGAATGTAACTTTTGCACGGGTGTTCATGGTACAGTTAGATATACCATCAGGCTTTCCCGGCATTGCGGGTTTAATGAAATATCGACCGGATACAGGTAAACTGTTGTTGGAATTGAGTGAAACCTTGTTGAGAGGAGACTCACCCCTATCAGTTGAGGAGCGGGAACTAATAGATGCTTATGTATCCCGCCGAAATGAATGTAACTTTTGCACGGTTGTTCATGGTACGGTTGCAAAACAACTACTCAAACACAATAGTAATTTCGTTGATGCAGTTTATGACAACGTTGAGAATACAGATATTACCGACAAACTTAAAGCGCTACTGAAAATAGCAGCAAAAGTACAGCTTGGTGGTAAACAAGCTTCTGAAGATGATATTCAACAGGCAAAAAACGTAGGTGCAACAGATAGAGAAATTCACGACACAGTAATTAATTGCAGCAGCTTTTTGTATGTTTAATCGCTATGTAGATGGTTTAGCAACTACATTTTTTGCTGATGTCCACAGTGACAAAATAACAGTATATGATCCTTCCTTTCTTTTGAGTTGTGAGTTCTAAATCATCAAATAACGTACTTGTCCAGATTGATAATATGAGAACAAAAAGTTAGTTTACTAACTGAGTATAGTTAACATTTTTCACATTCTGCTTAATATTAAATTTTCTGTCTAGTCCAGTAAGTTCTAGATAATATTTAACTGTATCGTTCAAATTTATTAGATATAAGTTACAATTATTTTTCTTAGCAATACGATGTAATGTGACCAAAGTCACTAATCCATAATTATTAATGGAATGGATAGTGGCAAGGTCTACTAAACAGCAATGTTCTGAGCTATTAGATAGAATTTGTTTCAACTTCTGTTGTAGCAGAGAACTCTTTTTTTTATTAAAGTCACCTAAAAGACGAATTAAGAGTGCCATGACTTTTCCTACCTTGCTAATTTTAAATACAAGGTAATTATCTAATATTGTGATGTAGGTAGTAAGTGATTCCCATAAGTATAACTTAGTGATAACATGAAGCTTAGTTAGTGATACTTCTGTTGACTAACTAATGATATAGATCACAATTGATATTAAGCCGGAACAAGAAAATTCCAATGGCTAATATAATCACTAAAATAGGTGCTATAGTAAGGAAAAGGCAACAGTGGGAAAAACATTTCTCTGTCTAAGGTTCATGATCGGTCTATATCCTAACTAACTCTTTGGCCTGCTATAGATAGCTCACAAGAGCAAATCAGACAGTGGTTTTAGCATTAACATTTCAGAAAATGGCAAAAAATTAAATTTTTAAGTAAACAAATGAAAATAAATAGGGAACAGTAGGAGAGTTTCTGACATGATAAAAATCATCAGACATAACAAAAAGAATGCGATCGCATTCTTTTCCTAATCTCTAGCTATTCTATGAAAAAGGTCTAATTAGCAGCTCGAGCTGCTTTTTGGTTTGCTACATCTAGATAATTTTGATACTCGAGAACTTTTATTTGTGCTGTTTGGTAGTTTGGATTAGACTCTGGCACTTCTTTCATCAGATCGACAGCTTTTTGCCAGTCATTAGCTACTGCATTCCATTCAGATTTTGTTTGAGCAGTCTGGGCTTTTTGAGCAGCACTTTGGGCACTTGTGACAGCAAAATACCAAGGGTTTGAAACAGTGGTTCCAGAATCATTTGTTGTTGGAGATGCTGAAGCTTCAGCATTTTCAGGAGATATTTCTGGTTGAGATGAGTCGCCAGGGTCATTAGCTTCAGTGTTTTCTGATTTTGACTCACTTAGGAAGGGGAAGGGAAATATTCCACTAAAGTGGAATGCAGCAAGGGCGCCTAATGATACTAACAAAATTAGTAGCAATATTCTCAGAATGAGAGGAGTTTTCTTTTTTTGAGCTTGAGGTTGCTGTGATATTTCCTCTTGATTTTCTTCATACTCAGTTTCTTCATACTCAGTTTCTTCATACTCAGTTTCTTCGTCGTATTCTCCCTCCTGGTAATAATCTTCGTCTGTTTCAGTTTCGTAGTCAGCTTCAACTTCTTTTTGATCTAAGTGATCTATAGGTTGCTGAATATCTTCTAAGTCCGATCTTTCTTCTTCAAAGTCAGGTAGATCCGATGTTGGTGGGGTATCTAAAATAATTTTATCTTCCCAGACTGGTTGTTGATCGCCAGTCTGAATACCATACACTTTGACTGTGTGGATTGATTCAACTCCCAATTTAACGATTCCAGTTCTAATAAATTCAACAAGAGGAGCTTGTTGATTAGCAACTTGATCGGACTCGAGTGTAACTTCAAGACAATCATTGTCCCTAGTTACTTGGACGTTAATACCTTTTTTTTGTAGTGAGTGGTTAATAATTGAGGAGATAATTTTTGGATCTCCTTGTTTAGCAAGTTCCCGCAGATTATTTGATGCCATAAATAGCGCTCCTTTGGGCTGGAGGGCGAATAGTTGATTTACTTGAAATTATTTAATTATTATAGTGAATTACTAAAACCAAAACTTTTTGGCTCTGAACTTCTTGATTTACCGAAAACCTGGGTATAAAGCCTCCCCCTTTTAGGGGGACTTTGTGCTATGCTTAAGAAAGCGGAAGGTATTCAACCGCTCTAAAAACTTAACTACTAATTGTAGCGCACTAGCACCTTGAAAATTGCTGTCAGACCCCGCGTCGCCCTCAGGTGCAAGGGAATGCTGACCAAGAGAAGAGTTATGGGGTTTTCCATAGGAACGCTTATGCATGGAAAAGCTCTAAGCAACAAGTACAAGAGAACCAAAGTTTTTTTTGAGGTTTGAACTGTACCGTAGGGCATACGGGAACAGACTCTTGGAATAGAGTAAGCGCTTGGGAAGAGAACCATCTCTGGATTAGATTCCCCAAGGTATTTGATTTAAGTAGACTCGTTGTTGGCGTAGCCTTGCGGAACGCAAACCAAGAATTCTGGTTTCAGGAGAATCTCCGCACCTTTAGAGGTTGTTTGTAAAGAATTATGAAGTGTTTTTACCCCTGGCAAATTGGGTATTTCAGCCTATAAATCTGGGATAAATAACCGAGTTGTTAAAGTTTAAAGGTCAATCATTGTATATTACAAAACTTTACAAACAGTCTCTTAGATCGGAGAGTATATCAAAGAGTACTGCCTCCACTAAGTTAACTTAATTTTGGGTCTGACGTTCTCTCTAAAGATTTATACCTTAGTTTATAAATTCATCGACTTTACTCTATTAACTGCAATCTTATTACCACTAATTTTTAGCTCGTCCAGATTTTCCTCCACAACAAATTAAATTAATTTCTATAGGCTGACCAATCGCCGATGATTTCAGAATCAGAAAACCTACTACTTGGATTGTATATTAGCAGAAATTATCAATTGTTAACAATATCTAATAATTAAAAATTGCTTCTTATCTGTCTATACCTGTACTTATATTTGTCTAAATCATATTATGATGCTTAATAGAAGCTCTAATTTTTTTACTTAGTGTCAATAAATTAGAAAAATTATGAATAGTTTAGCTGATTATGGGATGCAAATCCTATTAATTTTATAAATTTTTAAGAATAGTGATTTGAGGGGGCATTAAAGATTAAAAATTATGCTAGCGTTAATTGTTAAATATTTTCTAGGTTTTTTCCTGTTGGTAATTTAATAGCTTTAATATGTCCTGAATAAATATCTCCAACAATGATGATGGCGAGGGAAAACCTGAAAATAAACTATATGAATTTACTCAGACTAATGGGGGTGTTTGAATTATCTTTTTCTTTTGGGTTTAATACCCCGCACCTCATGAGCGGTGTTTACAATTGGTTGGGATTTGAGTCCCCATCCACCTTTTCCTTCTTCAAGGCCATAATAATTCCGATGTCCTAAATTTTGACTCCCAGCCGATAATAGTTCTACGATTTTTTACTGAAGATATTTTTCTGAGAAAACACCTGACAAAGTTCTATTACTTTAGTTTGTAGTGTAGATATTTGCTCTTTTCCTTGCTTGAGACTTACTTCTAGCTCTAGTAATAAAGGTAAGGTTTTCTGTAATTGATTTAAGGACAAAGAATTGACCTCTTGTCGTAAAAAATATATCCTTTTAGGGTTGCCTATTTCCGCAGCTTGAGCGATCGCTTTTTCATCTCGCTCCCCTGTCTCTATCATTAGTTTTACCCAAAACCATATTCTAAATTGGCCTACTAGAGTAGCCACTATTCGTAATGGATGTTCATTGTGGGCAATTAAATCTGCGACTAACTCCAAAGCTTTAACCGTATCACCTAAACGAATTGCTGTAGCTAACTTTAAACTACTTTGAGTCTGAGAACCGACTAGAGTAGTAATTACTTCTAAGTCCACTACAGAATCTCCAGATACATATAGCTGTAATTTAGTCAACTCACTATGAAGTTGTCGGCGATCGTTACCTAAAGCTTCTGCTAAAAAAGTAACCCCACTAGAATTAAGCTTGACTCCTACTTCCTGAGCCATTTCTTTGACTTGCTGCTCCAATAACTCTGTTTTCCAAGGAGGAATAGGAGAGAAATCTCTAACCTCAGCCCATTTTTGGATCAATTTTGTGGACTTAAGTCTTTTATCAGGTTTATTGGGCGTAGTCAACAATAGCAGAGTAGTTTCAGGAATCAGAGGTAGAGTACTTTCCAAATTTTCCAATAGATTTTGTGAACAATGCTGAGTTATATTAGTATCGACTAGCCAGACAAAACGACTACCAGAACCAAAAGGAGGAGTCATGGCCTGATTCAATCCAGTTTGAACAGCATCTATTGCTGGCAAAATTTTGTCATAGTTAAAGCTAGCCCAGTTAGGATCGAGGACAGATTCACGCAAAGCATTAGCTGCTAGCATCATTGAATATTCATCCTCGCCAAAGTATAGGTAAATTGGCATAAGAAGCTATTTTTTGATAAGGGGCGATTAAGATTGGACGATACATATCAGGACTACATTAACCGAGTAGCACAGACAACCTTGCTATCAAGTTACAAATCTCAGTTGGAATATATCCAACAGTCTCCGAAGTTCACCAAACTGGATGGCCAAATTGAGGCGAATAATTTTCCTGGCTATTCTGTGATTACTCCACCGGGGGAAGAAGACTCGCAAAACGGCAACTTTTATCAGTATTTGCAACAATCTCAACAACTATTGGTAGAACTATTGGGAACTAATTTAATGATTCCCGTGCCTGGCAATAGTTTTCATTTAACCTTAGCTGATTTAATTTGGGAAAGTGCCTTTCTAAATGCTAGTCAAAGTAATCCTCAATTTGAAGAAAAACTACGCTCTTGTATTGCTGAAAGTTTTCAAGAGTTATCTATTGCCAAAAATGGCCATCAAGCCCGCTGGCAAGTTTTAGGAATTGTAGTAATGACTAGAGCTATTGGTGTTTGTCTCGTCCCAAAAGATGAAAGTTCTTATGATCGGATTCTACAACTACGTCGGTCAATTTATCAAAATCCTAATTTCATTGCTTTAGGTATTGAACAGCAATATCACTTTACTGCTCATATTACCTTGGGATATTTTGGGGAAATTCCATCAGATTTAGATACTGCTGCTGTGGGAGATGGGATTTTAGAGTTAAATAATCAATGGTTGGAAAGCAATTCAGAAATGTTATTGCATCGGGGAGAACTCCGAAAGTTTGATAATATGGTACGGTATTATCGACAACCAGATTGGCCTGTTGTAGATTTGTCATGAAATCAGGCCAGAATTGAATAAGGCAGAAGGGAAAATTCTATCTAAAATAGAGCTTTGAGGACTCCCGGTATAATCTCCGATTTACCGGGAGATGAATCGCGACCAAAATAAAAATAGATACTGACCAAGACTAGCAAGAGTCTAATCTAACACCACACTCAAATAGAATTATGATACAATTGGGACATGATAACACTAACCTACGAATTTAAGTTAATCCCCTCTCAAGAACAGATTGCCAGCATATCTTCTATGATGGCGGTCTGTAGAAAGGTGTGGAATTATGCCT
>NZ_JAAHGU010000189.1:0-11785 GCF_010692685.1 Okeania sp. SIO2F5
ACTGCTCCATGGCCTCTGGAGTCAGCCAAAAAGTGAGACTCCCTCGCTGCTTTAAGGAGGCATCATACTCAGACCAGTTTTTGAGTCGATACAAGGACTTGGAGTTGGATTTAGACTTACTCTTACTCATATCTGCTGAGTGTAGTTTCGTGTACCATCTTGACTTCTTTATTTTTACCCTAAACATCATCTTTTGTGCAACAAAGCCAAATAAGGGTTAATTTTAATTCACATCAGGCGTAAGTCCTGAAAGTTTTAATCAATTCTCATACTTATTACTTGACTTCTGCAAAAAGTCTATGGTATAGATTATTTGGATGAACTACTTGCAGTTATTGCAACATGTGGTGGTGTAACAAGCGTAAAGGAAGTAAGCATGAAATTATCCAAAGAGCATTATCTTCAACAACTTCGGAAGATAGTTAACCCTGAACAAAGGGCTAAATATTACAAGCAATTTATTGATAGTGATGTAGTCAACCTATCTACGGCTGAAAATGTATTGTTACTAGACTTTTACCAAGAGAACCACATTTTTGATGAGCTTCCTGTAATTTCAGCGACAGATATACAATATCCATCGGTTGTGTATGGCAGTCCTGAGTATCGGCAAAGTATTCTGCAATTTCTAGAACAACAATGGAGTCTACCGAGTGGAACAATTGCTTTAGATGACATTTTTGTAGTTTCTGGTGTGTCGGCAGCATTAGAATGTCTTGGATTTTCCCTATTTAGTGCTGGAGACCAGGTACTAATTCCGGAGCCGATGTGGTACGGATTTCCATGGTGTTTTAGCCAGCGTCCCCAAATGGAATTTATCCATTTTCCAGTTGGCGAGAACTTTGAACTCTCTACACAAAATGTAGTAGATGCGGTTGAAGCCAATCCTAATGCCAAACTCTTAGTGCTGACTAATCCCCAGAACCCCTTAGGGACAAACTATAGTAAAGAGCAGATGGAAGAGATTTACGCATATTTTTTGGGTCTGGGACCGGATTATCATATTATCTCTGATGAAATTTATGCCTGTTCTCAGAATACTGATGTGGAAGGTAACGAATTTGTCAGTGCTTTTGGATTAGATGCCTATAACGAATATAATGATACTCGGATACATGTTGTTTGGGGTCTGTCAAAGGATTTTGGTCTGTCTGGCTTTAGGGTGGGTTGTATCATTTCAAAATCGGAACAAGTTCAAGAATCTATGGAGGGAGATGCTTGTAATAGGAGTATTGCCGGGTTCTCACCATTTGGTTCATTAAATCCGTATATGTTGCAAAAGCTCTTTCTCTCTGGAGGGGAGCCAGATCCAACAGTAGCAAATAATGCCATCAGTACATATCAAAGCTCGTTATTGCCATCATCCTATTCCATAGTTAAAGAGAAGCTCGAGGCTTCATCTATCCCCTATCACCCTAACAACAAGGGAGGGGTTTTCTTCTGGATAGACTTAAGTGCCTATCTCGATCGCGTTCAACAAACCACAATTGAACCAGATCCATTACTCTGTGAATCTTTATATCCTCCTGAATTCAACGATCCGAATGAAGGGAAGCTAACTCGCTATCTTCGTGAAGAAGCACAGGTGTTACTGGTTCGAGGACAGGAGTGTTTCTGGAGTGAACCAGGATGGTTTCGCCTTTGTTATACTGCCGAGACATCTGATAAAGTTGCACAAGGTCTTGATTCTATGATCGAAAAATTGAATCAGTTACCACCAAGTAATCCGAATTAGCAATTCGGTAGGTTGGGGTGCGTGGCACGAACTTTTCAGCTAGTAATTACAACTTATGTCCCCGCACCTCAACATCCATGGGTTTATAGTCCCTTAAAATTCCAGTCTTGAACGCGGGTGCGTCGCTTTGTTGTGCAAACGAGTCGCTTTGTAGGTCAGGGTGAGGGTACGAAACCCAGAAGTGACAAGCCTTTGTGTACCTAACCCTGCGTCGGAGCGGATGTGAAAGGTAAAGCGTTGGACTTCATTATAAGATGGTCTCACACCGATCAACTTTACCGTTGTTGTGTGCTCATTCGTGCGCCATCGTGATTTATGCTATTTTAAATTGAGAATAATTATCATTCTTACACATAATTATCCTCCTCAGACTTCCAAGCTGAATAGCTTTGGGCTTCAAAAGGTGGCAGGAGAAGTCCAACTATAACCATTACATCTATGCTAAGTATTGAAAATCCGAAACCTCAGTTAAAGACTTCATTTCTCGAACGGCTCCAGAGTCCAGATCGTCCAGTGGTAATCTTTGATGGGGCAATGGGAACTAACATTCAATCCCAAAACTTGACCGCCGAGGACTTTGGTGGAGCGGAATATGAAGGTTGTAATGAATATTTAGTCATCACTAAGCCAGAAGCAGTGGCCAAGGTCCATCGTGATTTTCTGGCAGCGGGGGCGGATGTTGTCGAGACCGATAGCTTTGGCTCAAGTCCCTTAGTCCTCGCAGAGTACGATCTAGGCGATCGCGCCTACGAACTAAGTAGAAAGGCCGCAGAGTTGGCTCGCCGTTGTGCGGATGAGTTTACCACTCCCGAAAAACCAAGATTTGTCGCAGGTTCCATCGGTCCAGGAACCAAGCTACCTACCCTCGGTCATATTACTTATGATGAATTGAGAGCGAGCTTCATGGTGCAAGCAGAAGGTCTCTATGACGGGGGAGCCGATCTTTTCATCGTGGAAACCTGTCAAGATGTTCTGCAAATTAAGGCAGCATTGAGTGCTTTTGAGGCGGTGTTTGCTAAAAAAGGTTCGCGACTCCCCTTAATGGTGTCCGTGACCATGGAAATCCAGGGAACCATGTTGGTGGGGACAGATATATCTACTGATGTACCAACTATCTGCTTTTTTTGATATAGTGACGTTTTTTAAATGATTACCCTCCCAAACCTAAAACATTCTGTAATAGCATTTGGTCTTCACCTTTGACTTGAAAGCGTCCACTCTCAATATCTCTAATCCAACTTTGACTTTTTCCAAGCATAGTTGCCAACTGTCTCTGACTTAACTGCTGACTTTTTCTAGCATTCATAATTTGTTCCCCACAGATCGCAGCCAGTTTTTTTGTTCTTTTGCGTTTATTAGAATAGCGTAGCTTTTGTTTTTCAAAATCTGCTAAGTGTTTATCCCATTCTTCGGGCAATTTAAACCAGAGGATACGAGCGTTTAATAACATATTCCACTTACCTCTGGGGCCGTTATCTGTTAGTCTTGTATTTTTACTACCGTCATCAATCCAGAAATCTAAAGCTTCTTCACCATCATCAGGCAGAGCAGCTAACTTTGCCCACATTGGCTGAATTTCCTGGGGGTAAGTTACAGGGTCAAATTCGGGTTGAAGTCCATAATGATTCAGAACTTCCAGATCGCTTTCAAAAGTTCTGATTAGTCGTTTTCGCTCATCCCGACAAGAAGATGCTCGCATCACTTTTTGTTCGCCATAAGCTACTCGCATTAGGGTAGGTACAGTCAACCGTTGTTCTCTACCCATTTTGGTTTTGAATAATAACCATAATAGCATTCGAGCAGTACCTTCATGTTGCTGCCAGATACTCATTACTGTAGTTAATATAGACTGAGGCAAAATACCGTATTGATAAAATGCTTTGCCCTGCTTGCAACCTTCTCTGTTGAGGAAATACTTAGTCCAAAGACCAGCTTTGACTCTAAAGGTAAGACCAACAAGATGTTTACATCCTGTAGAATCTTCAGAAAAGTGATGTTGAATGTCTAAGATATGCCATAATCGATCTTCTGGTAATGAGAACGCATTAATTCTGCCCTGCTGAGGCCAATCAATAGTAGTAGTAATATTACAAGGTTGTTGAGCTAGGTTTTTAATTAAACTCAGTTTAGTTGCTTTCGATAAGTCTTTGCGTTTTTCTAACCCTAAGTACCTTTCAATTTGTTGGTCATCGATCACAAATTCTTGCTCCCATGGTTTGTCAATAACTGCTGCATGGGCAGCATAAATTAGGTGCAGACAAGCTGCTCTGATATCCATTGCTGGCATATCTGTGACTTTGATGACATCATCATTTATAATTTGAGATGGATACTCCACATCTTTGATGCTGAAACTGATTGAACCCTGACCTTGCTTAATAGAACGTTGATAAATCAGTTTACCTTCTGCATTCACTGTCCAAGGTAATGATTCTCTCTGCGTCAGAATGTTGCAAGCTTCCCAGATCGCGATAGAAGAAGCAAAAGGACTATGCTTGCCATTGGGAAATAAATTAGAGCTTGTGGGTATTCTTGTCGCAGCTTTATATCTACCTTTTTTAGCTTTGGTGGGAACAGGACTACTAATAGAACAGTGAATTACGCACTGAGGTTCTTCGTAATAACCCTCACAGCTATTACATAGTTCAGGATTAATGGAGTATTTTTCATCTTCTATAGTTATTGCACCTGTTGGGCAGTGGATTTGGGGTACACAGGTGCCACATGAGATACAGTTTTCAGTCATTTTGTGAGTCATAACACCCCCCTGTTATTGCTGTTGAGAAGTTTGTGTTAGTAATACTACTCGTCATCTGTAAGTTGATTTAGCTGATTAATCATAGTAATGTCCTGATTGCTATATAACTAACTATACATGGAGTGAAGAACTTAAATCTTTTGTCTTTTGTTGATTTAAGTATTTTCACTTAAGCTTAATTGACGCTTTAATAATAAGAATTAATATTTCATAATTTTTTTAGATTAGATGTTCATAATAAGCAAATTAATATTCTTTTTATTTTTTATAATTGAGTAATTATAGGATTTTTATAGTTATACATTTAACTTGCAATAGTTAATAACTATAATTATTATTTTTTTACTAATTTATAGTAAAAAACATTAAGGAAAAATGCTAAATAAATATTTTTAAGGTATATTTATCCGCATTTAACTCCATAGATTAACTGTTCATATTTTCATAATTGAGATGAATGCCTAACATTCTAGTTTGTTTTTTGTAGTATTTACTCGATGACTAACTTGTAATCTACCTCTGGGAAGGAGAATATTTTTTTGTTTAAGAATTCTCCTAACTTGAGTACCACTAATTTTGATTCCTGTTTTTTCAGCAAGATAATTTGCTAAACGTTCTCCACTCCAGTGTTGACATTCATAACCGAACTGATGAGGAGATTTTTTGCTGACTTCTACCAATAACTGAATGTACTCTTCTGTAGCTTTACGAAAGTTACCATGCTCTCGTTGATCTCGTAAACTATCTAATTGGTCTGGGTCTCCATGTACACACCAATAAGCAACTGTTCTATAAGAACAACCGATAAATGCAGAAATTTCTGAATAAGTTTTTCCGTCATTTAATAGGAGTAACATCAATACTCGTTCTCGGAAATGAGAGCAATTACCTTCTTGTAAGGCTTTTTGCAATCTTTTCTTTTGCATTGAACTAAGAAAATCTTTAGCAGGCATAACAGCTACCTCAGTTTAACAACTTAATGCAACTTAGCTGCACTATATATATAATTCGCTTTTTGACACCCTCTAAATTGAGAAGATGACCTACGACTCCAAACTCAGACAAAAGTTTGCCTATTGTAGTCTGCTACCCTATAATTCAAGTAAGATTGAGTAAAATTCGTGCTTAGTAATTGAATGGTTATGACTTCTTCTATAGAAAGCATGAAGAACCGGATTTAACTTAACCCTATATTTTTAACAGTTAATCTGGCCACAACTAAACATAAAAATATAAGTTTGTCTTACCAGATATATGGTTACTGCTAATAAAAATATATTACTTTTTTGTAAAATCTTTTCCTGTCAAATAATTAACAGTTTATTCTCTGATAATTAGAATTACTAAATAACTCTCGCATCTTTAAGATGTGTAGATACTCAACCGTTCTTAGAAACCTAGGATAATCTATAGAAATCTATGATTGATCTGTTCTATTCCTGCTTCACTCTGGCAGTGTCGGCACTCACCAGTCCACAGGCTGTCACGGACGTTTGCTGCGCAACGCTAGCGCGAAACGCGGAACGCGGAGCGTAGCTATCACTGCCCGCCATAGCTAAATTTAACGCTGCAAACAAGTCTCATCGCAGCTAAAATTGTAGTGTTTGCAATTTGATTACACGCTCTGATAAAGATAGAGATTCTTTAACAGTTCCACACCTAGAGCAAGTTTTAGAACTAGGTTTTACCCTACTCCAAAAGACGAAAATTTGATGCTCAGGCAGTGGAGTTATTTGTGCAATGTGCCATGCCCAAGGGTATGATTCAAACAGGTAAGCCCAAAAGCTACAAAGTTGAAATCTAGTTAACTCCAACTAAGGTCATTGTCGCGTTTGCCGAGCAAGTGCGGCAGTTATATCGCAACATTCTAGTTATTTGATTTACTGACTGAATCCATGATCAAAAACATTGTTGTAATTGTTACGGGTCTAAAGGTGCAAAAACTCTGGCAAATGTATCGTGAGATGGAATTCCATTAGGCAGTTCTAAAAAACTTTTTAGCCATTTACATTTAGATTCACCATAAGATTCTATATCTATCCATGTATCTGCACCACAAATTACAGCACAAATAGTAATTGTAATAATATCAATTAATTTATGATGTTTGGTTCTATCTACTCTTGGGTCTTCTAGTTCACTAAAATACTCATAAATACTCTTTTTTGGCTGGAGTTTCATTGTTAAATATTATTATTACTAGAATAATTATCTTTTATAAATATCTAATCTTCAATTTTAATTAGTTTTTTTTAAGTATTAATTATTGAATTTTTTGGTGAGTTTTGATTGTTGAAAGTTTTGGTATTTTTTGATGGTGATTGCCTCTCGAACGCATAGTCTATTCTGAAATTATCTTTTTGGTCATTTGTTACAAAAATTAGATGCGTTTTCCCTGTGGGGGAGAAGGGGTAGGTATGCTCCGCATACCTACCCCTTCTTTAAAAAGAATTATCATTATTTTAAAAGGAAAAATCAATATTTTAGACAGTTATTTAATCCTTAAAACCTTTATCAAACAATAGTTTTGAGCTGCTTGTCACCCCGTGATAACAGAGAGGAAGTTTAACGTTTTGGCTCTCTCCAGAGGTGATGGAGCAGTGGCTCAACCCAAAGAAAACAGGTACCTATAGTGATATAGCTACCCTTGTTAATGGCTACACTACAATGTTTATTTAGGTTAGGGGGACGGCAAACTGAAGGATTTTTGGCATCAATATTTGCCCTTATGGCAGTGGTTTCGCACTTACCAAATTTTTATGATGACATAGTTGCACAAAAAAAGTCAGGGAGTTCAGACTTTAGGTGAATAATTTTACTAATACACCTAAAACTGATACTCCACAAACTTCTATATTAATATTTCTGAGTTGACATTCTTCCGAACTCATACAGCTGCAGGAGCATGAGTGAAGCATTTCTTACCACAAATGTTAGCGCAAGCTTCACATCCGATATAGTCATCTGCATTAGTAATAGTCATTACTTTCCGTAATACTTCATCATCATCATCATCATCATCATCCACAAATTCTCCATGCTCGTTGATGGGTCTAAGTTCTAGAACATTTCTATGACAAACTTTAAAGCAACGACCACAACCTAGGCATTTATTCATGTCAATAGATTCGACATACTGAGGAGTCCAAGCTGTACCACTTTTAGTTAAAGCTGTTAATGTTGCTATTGCTTCTTCTCCTTAATTAATAGACTGAATGTTTTGTTTTGTTTGCTTTGTTCCATCTTTTTAGATAATAGCTATTTACTCTAGCAAAAAAGTATTTTTTTATACTTTTTTCAGGTTTTTTGTAATATTTGATTATGGCTTTTTTTGTGTGTTTATTTATTAGAAAATATTTGCAATTATCCCTAGATAAATATACCTATAAATGTAAGCATTCAGCATTCAGCAGTCAGCTAGTCTCTTACAGAGTAACTGCGTTATCAGCTCTTGAAAAACACCTACATTTCCCGCCACAGAGTTGTATGAATTGAACTCAAACTTATCGTTCTTGTGGTTTATTCTCTGATTAAAAATGTAATATAAGTTAAACGAATGCTTGCTTGATTTATTAAAAAGCTAAGAACTGAATACTTACTTTAGATTTAATCAGCAAACCCTAATTACTTATAGTAATAATAAAGTTTTTATTTGTATTTTTGCTCTAGCCCTTGCAATACTTATATGCATATATGAGGGCTAAAGCCCAACTACGAGGCTGATATAATACCTACGACCTAACAGTTACCGAACAATGAAGGTTTAAATCCTCTCCTTTTCAAGGAGAGGTAATTATTAATTATTAATTATTAATTATTAATTGTTGAACACCTTCTTCAATTTCCAGCCTTAACTGGAATTAATATTTCAAATAATGTACCTTCATTTTGATTAGATATACATTTCAGTTCTCCCCGATGTTTTTCGACAACAATTTGGTGAGAAATTGATAGTCCTAGACCTGTACCCTTGCCCACTGGTTTGGTTGTAAAAAACGGGTCAAAAATGCGATTTTGAATAGATTCGCTAATACCACGCCCATTATCAGAAAGGGAAATTTTCACAAAATCTTGATTTACTCCTGTTTCTGACTTTTGAGATATTTCTGTTTTTATGGTAATAATTCCCGGTTCTTTTTGTTCTTCAAGAGCATCTATGGCATTAGCAATAATATTCATAAATACTTGATTCAACTGACTAGCATAACACTCAATATTGGGTAAATTTCCATAGTCTTTGAGCAATGTTATTTCTGGTCTTTTTTCTATAGCTTTGAGACGATGTTGTAAAATTAATAAAGTGCTATCTATACCAGAGTGAATATCTACTTTTTTCATCTCCGATTCATCTAAGCGAGAGAAATTTCGTAAAGATAAAACTAACTCTCTAATTCGATTAGCTCCTATATTCATTGAGTTGACCATTTTAGGCAAATCTTCAATCAAGAAATCTGCTTCACACTCTTCAGCAAAATCTTGAATTTCTGGAATCGGATCTTGATAGTTTTGTCGATACAAATTTAATAAATGTAGTAGATCTCTAATGTAGTTATTTGTATGAATAATATTGCCATATATAAAGCTAATTGGATTATTAATTTCATGGGCAATACCTGCAACCATTTGACCTAGACCAGACATTTTTTCTGCTTGTACTAATTGAGCTTGAGTCTTTTGCAATTCTTTTAAAGCTTTTTCTAATTGCAATGCTCTTTCTCGTTCACGTTTTTCTGATTCTCGTAGTGCAATTTCCCCTTGTTTTCGTTCTGTGATATCGCGAATAATTGCTAGGACTTCATCTTTACCACTTTTGACATAACGAGCTTCATAATGATAGAAGTTATAATTAATAATAGTAGAATATTCTGCTGCTTGCACTTTATCAGTGCTGAGAGTAAGCTTTAAATAGTGTCGAGCCCAAATAGCTAAATCTTGGGGAAATATTTCTTCTATAGTTTTCCCTAGTACTTCTGATGCTTTGGGGGCATTTTCATCATCTTTTGATGGGTAGAAGTCGAGAAAAACTCCTTTTGAGTCAAGGCGTAACATTAAGTCGGGAATAACATGGAGAAGACTATGGTTGCATTTTTGACTTTCTTGTAGTGCTTCTTCTACTCTCTTGCGTTCGGTGATGTCAAATCTAATAGCTAAGTATTGATAAGGTTGTCCGAGGTCGTTTAAAAAAGGTACGATAGTTGTATTAACCCAATAATAACTACCATCTTTAGCCTTATTTTTAATTTCTCCTCTCCACACACGACCAGAGCTAATAGTAGACCACAAATCTTTAAAAAACTTTGGGGGATGATATTTAGAGTTAAGCAAACGATGACTTTTTCCGATTAATTCTTCTCTAGAATATTGAGATATTTCATAAACTTTATCATTCACATATTGAATAATACCTCTTTGGTCTGTAATGGCAACGATCGCTGCTTGATCTATAGCAAATTTGATATCAGATAGTTCTTTGAGGGTTTTCCGCAGTATTGCTTCTAGTAAGCGACGTTCTGCTATTTCCTTCCCCTGGCTAGTTAAGTTTTGTAAATCGTGATTTTTTTCAATGAAAGATGCTACCATTTGGTTGACCTGGTAATTTTCATAATCAGATTGATTTAGCACTTGATTAGTTTCCATTGGTTTTTGTTACTCCTGGTTGGATTTTGATGCACTGCTAATATTTCTAACTCCACTTTCAGGTTGAGAATTATTTGTAGCTTTTTTGGCTCGCAACCTGTAAATGTGAAGCTAGTTCCGATCTAGCGACTTAATTTTGGTGAATTAATTTTTAAGCTTAAGCATATGAAATGCTTATATTAATATTAAGAGGATATAATTTTTCTACCTTAGAGTTTAGTTAAATTGATTACTAATTTCTCAATCCTTAGGTAAAAATTTATTGCTGATTATTAAAAACATTTAATATAAATATAAATATTTAATGCAGTTATTCTGGATACTTAAATTTCTTTAAAGGCTTGTTTACAACCTCGGAGAGGATTATTTAAAGCTTTTTTTTGTTATACCCTCCCTATTTGAGTTAGATTTACTGGGAACAAAAAATCTCTTAAAGCATCTCTAGTTATTAGAGATTTATTTATTAATTTTTGTAATATTAGCTACAAAAAAATAATCTTTTTGAGTGTAGTCAAAAGAATATTTAGCAAAGCTCAAAATATTTCTTGATTTGAGACTATAAAAATACTAATTTTCTAAATGGAAAATGCCAGATTGTATGATGCTTGTCAGGGTTTTATTCCGGAACAGTTTCTCAGCTTTTTAGAGAAAAAGAGTATTGTGAATTTGAAATTGGGCGATCGCTTGGAACGAGAGATGACGATCTTATTCTCGGATATTCACGATTTTAATACCATCTCCGAACAGATGACTCCAGAGGAAAACTTCGCTTTTATTAACCAGTATCTTAGTTATATGGAACCCCAAATTCAAAAATATGGCGGATTTATTGATAAATATATTGGTGATGCTATTATGGCTTTGTTTCCCAATTCTGCCGACGATGCGGTTCAAGGGGCGATCGCTATGCTGGAACAGTTGAAAACATACAATTCAGAGCGACAACAAAGGAATCTAAAACCCATTCGTATTGGTATTGGTTTGCATACGGGTACGTTAATTTTAGGAACTGTAGGTGGATTTGGATGCATGGACGGAACTGTGCTCGGGGATGCAGTGAATCTCTCCTCGCGAGTGGAAGGGTTAACAAAAACTTATGGAGTTTCACTTTTAATTACTGATAAAACTTGGCAAGGTTTAAAAAATTCTTTGGCATACGACCTCAGATTTATTGACAGGGTGAGAGCTAAAGGAAAAGCCAAAGCGGTTAGTTTATTTGAAATTTTTTCTGCCGATCCGCCAGAATTACGAGATGCTAAAATCGCCACTAAAGAGAAGTTTGAAAGGACTGTTTTGTATTTCATCAAGAATTATTTCCAGAAGCAGCAGATTTATTTCAAGAATGCTTAGAATATGGTCAGGGCGATCGGGTTGTCTGTAGTTATCTTGAACGATGTCATCAGAAGGTAGAAGGCAGAAGGGTAAAGAAAGGTTTATAAGAATTCTGAATTTCCTACGGAATACTTCGCTCGTCACTATCAGACTTTTTCAGCAAACCCTAATTAACCTTATTCCTTCTTCCTTAGAATAGACTTGTCGCTTTATAAGGTAAAGTAAAGTTAATAGGGTGTTTGAGATGGGACAATGTTAGATCTTAATCGGGTGCTAAAAGAAGACCGCCTCAGTGCGGGCATTGACTGGACTAAACCGTAAGG